>WHSM01000281.1 GCA_009380105.1 Micromonosporaceae bacterium | reverse complement strand
GTGGGCATCGTCGCGTTCATCGCGCTGCTGTTCTACCTGCCGTACCTGAAGCATCTCCCGTTCGCGTACATCCGCACCGACCTGACGCCCGGCGGCTCCGACTGGTCCAGTGTGCTGTTCACCATCGCGCTCTACGTGACGGTCGCCATCGGGCTGAACATCGTGATTGGTCTGGCCGGTCTGCTGGACCTGGGCTATGTCGGGTTCTTCGCGGTCGGCGCCTACTCGGTGGCGCTCTTCGGGTCTCCGGACTCGTACGTGACGAAGTGGATCCAGCAGGAGTACGGGCTCTCGGAAGAGTGGGCCGTCGCCTGGGCGGCGTGCGTCCCGATCGCGATGCTGCTCACCCTCATCTCGGGAGTGATCCTGGGCTGGCCCACGCTGCGGCTGCGCGGCGACTATCTGGCGATCGTGACCCTCGGCTTCGGTGAGATCATCCGGATCGTCGCCCGTAACTCCGCTTTCACCAACGGGCCGAAGGGGATCATCAACGTGCCGAAGCCGCCCGGCGAGATGCCGGACGGAACCCGGATGTTCAACGTGTTGGACATCCAGCGGTGGTACTGGCTGGCGCTGATCGTGCTGCTCTTCTTCGTCTTCATGGTTCGGCGGCTGGAGCACAGCCGGGTCGGCCGCTCCTGGCTGGCGATCCGGGAGGACGAGGACGCGGCCGCGGTGATGGGCGTGCCCGCGTTCAAGTTCAAGCTCTGGGCGTTCGCGATGGGCGCGGTGCTGGGCGGCTGGTCCGGCATGCTCTTCGCGAGCCGTCAGAGCGGAGTGGACCCGGGCAGTTTCCTGCCCACCCTCTCCATCCTGTTCGTGGCGATGGTGGTGATCGGCGGCTCCGGCAACATGCTCGGGGTCGTGATCGGCGCGATTCTCATCACGTATCTGCCGGAGCGGTTCCGGGAGTTCGAGGAGTGGCGGCCGTTCGCGTTCGCCGTGGCTCTCGTGGTGGTGATGATTCTGCGGCCGCAGGGCATCGTCCCGAGTCGTCGGCGGGCCATCGAGCTCTCCGATCGCAAGAAGGAGGCCGAGGAGGTGGCTGTCAGTGGCTGAGCAGGCAGAGACGGCGACCGTGGCGCGGGAGCAGCGGCAGGTGGTCCTCGACGTGGACGACGTCACGTTGAGGTTCGGCGGCGTGGTGGCGCTCGACCAGGTCAGCTTCAAGCTCTACGAAGGTGAGATCCTGGGCATGATCGGCCCCAACGGGGCCGGGAAGACCACCTGCTTCAACGCCATGACCGGGGTCTACCGCCCCACGTCCGGCAGCATCACCTTCGGGGGTCGGCAGGTTTCGGGGCGCAAGCCCCATCAGATCACCCGGATGGGGATCGCTCGCACGTTCCAGAACATCCGGCTGTTCCCCGAGATGACGGCGCTGGAGAACGTGCTGGTCGGCACCGACGCCCGGCACAAGTCGAGCGTGGTCGGTGTGTTGTTCCGGATGTACCGGAGGCGGCCGAAGCCGGAGGAGCTGCCCGAGGTGACCTCGTCGTCGCCGGTGGTCAGCGCGTGGCAGCAGCTCCGGCGCAGGTGCGCGCAGATCTTCGGCCTCTCGCGTCACACGCTGGAGGAGCGGGCGGCGCACAAGAAGGCGATGGCGCTGCTGGAGTTCGCCGGCGTGGCGGACCGGGCCGAGGAGCTCGCCCGCAATTTGCCGTACGGCTATCAGCGGAGGCTGGAGATCGCGCGGGCCCTGGCGACCGAGCCGAGGCTGGTCTGCCTGGACGAGCCCGCGGCGGGCTTCAACCCGGTGGAGAAGCAGCAGCTGCTGGACCTGATCAGGCAGATCCGCGACCGCGGCTACACGGTGCTGCTCATCGAGCACGACATGAAGCTGGTGATGGGCGTGACCGACCGCATCGTGGTGCTGGAGTTCGGCAAGAAGATCGCCGACGGGCCGCCGTCCGAGGTGTCCCGGGACCCGAAAGTCATCGCCGCCTACCTGGGGGTGCCCGAAGATGCTGCTTGAGGTTGACGACATTCATCTTGAGTACGGCAGAATCCAGGCTCTTCACGGCATCAGCCTTGAGGTGAACGCGGGTGAGATCGTCGCGCTGATCGGCGCGAACGGGGCCGGGAAGACCTCGACGATGCGTGCCATCTCGGGACTGCACGGTGTGTCGCAGGGCTCGATCCGCTTCGCGGGCGAGAACATCACCAAATCGCGTGCGGACCAGCGGGTTCTCAAGGGCCTGTGCCTGGCGCCCGAAGGACGCGGGATCTTCCCTGGCATGACGGTGCAGGAGAACCTCGGAATGGGCGCGTACACGCGCACCGACCGCGCAGGCGTGGCCGAAGACCTTGAGCGCGTCAACGGGCTGTTCCCGCGCCTGAACGAGCGGCGCAGGCAGGTCGCCGGAACCCTCTCCGGCGGCGAGCAGCAGATGCTCGCGATCGGTCGCGCGTTGATGGCGCGTCCGAAGTTGCTGTTGCTCGACGAGCCCTCGATGGGCCTTGCTCCGATGCTGATTCAGCAGATCTTCTCGATCATCGCGGAGATCGCGGAGCAGGGCACGACGATTTTGATGGTGGAGCAGAACGCGCAGCAGGCGCTGTCCCGGGCCCACCGGGCTTACGTGATGGAGACCGGCCGGATCGTCAACAGCGGCCCGGGCCAGGAGTTGCTGCACGACCCGAGCGTCCGGGAGGCGTACCTGGGCGTGGCGTAGCCGGACGGCGCCGGGACAGCCGCCGCACGCCGATCGCCGGCGTGCCCGGCGCGCGTTCTGTCACAGGGTCGGGCTAGGCTCGCCGCCGTGACGGAAACCACCGCGAACCCAGCGTCGAAGTCCAGCATGACCAACCCCGCGGCCGGGGTCGGCGATTCCAGCCGGCCCCGGCTGCTGCTGCTCGACGGGCATTCTCTGGCGTACCGGGCGTTCTACGCGTTGCCTGTGGAGAACTTCTCGACCAGCACGGGGCAACCAACCAACGCGGTGTACGGCTTCACCTCGATGCTGATCAACATGCTCCGCGACGAGCAGCCGACCCACATCGTGGTGGCGTTCGACGTCTCCCGCCGCTCGTTCCGCACCGAGCAGTACGCCGAGTACAAGGCCGGCCGCGCCGAGACCCCGGTCGACTTCGCCGGTCAGGTGAGCCTGGTCCAGGAGGTGCTCGCGGCGCTGCGGATCCCGACGGTGAGCCTGGAGGGGTACGAGGCGGACGACGTGATCGCCACGCTCGCCCACCAGGCCCGCGCCGCGGAGTTCGACGTGCTGATCTCCACCGGGGACCGGGACGCGTTCCAGCTGGTCGACGAGCACATCACGGTGCTGTACCCGAAGCGCGGCGTCTCCGAGATCACCCGGATGACGCCCGCCGAGGTGATGGAGCGCTACGGGGTGCCCCCGGAGCGGTACCGTGACCTCGCGGCGCTGGTCGGCGACAAGTCGGACAACCTGGAGGGGGTGCCCGGCGTCGGCGCGAAGACCGCCGCGAAGTGGATCGCCGGGTACGGCTCGCTCGACGGTCTGATCGAGCAGATCGACCAGATCAAGGGCAAGGCCGGGGAGAACCTGCGCGCCCACCTGGCCGGCGTGCTGCGCAACGCCCAGCTCAACTGCCTGGTCCGGGACCTAGAGCTGCCGGTCCGCCCGGAGGATGTGGCGTGGCAGGGCTGGGACCGCGAAGAGGTGCACCGCGTCTTCGACACGCTGCAGTTCCGGGTGCTGCGGGACCGGCTCTACCAGTACCTGGAGCCGGTGGCGCCGGAGGCGGAGTCCGGCTTCGAGATCGACTCGACTGTCGCGCGCCCGGGGGAGCTGGCCGGGTGGCTGGACTCCCATGTGCCGGCGGGGCAGCGGGTCGGCCTGGCGGTGACCGGCAGCTTCGGGCGCGGCTCTGGGAGCGTGACCGCCGCGGCGATCGCCACCGCTGGCGGCGCGGCGGTGTGGTTCGCGCCGGATCAGCTCGACGAGTCCGACGAGCAGGCCTTCGCGGCCTTCCTCGCGGATCCCGAGCGGCAGAAGGTGATGCACGACGCGAAACGCGCGATGCTGGCCTTCACGGCCCACGGCTGGACGTTGGCCGGCCTGGACTGCGAGACGGCGCTCGCGGCGTACCTGGTGCGCCCGGATCAGCGGTCGTACGATCTCGCCGATCTGGTGCTGCGTCACCTGCACCGCGAGCTGCGGGTGGACGAGGTCGACGACGGCCAGCTCACGTTGGAGGGCCTGGGCGGCGAGTTGGGCGACGACGGGGTCGAGCAGCAGTTGATGCTGCAGGCCCGGGCCACGTTGGACCTGGCCGAGGCCCTCGAAGGCGAGCTGGACAAGCACGGCGGCGCACGTCTGCTCCGCGAGGTGGAGCTGCCGCTGGTCGGGGTGCTGGGCCGGATGGAGCAGGTCGGGATCGCGGCGGACGTGGACTACCTGACCGAGCTGGAGGCCCATTTCGCGGGCGAGGTGAAGGCGGCGGCGCAGGCGGCGTACAACGTGGTGGGGCGCGAGTTCAACCTGGGCTCCCCCAAGCAGCTGCAGCAGGTGCTGTTCGAGGAGCTGGGGCTGCCGAAGACGAAACGGATCAAGACCGGATACACCACGGACGCCGAGGCGCTGCAGAATCTCTACGTCGCCACGGCGCACCCGGTGCTGGAGCACCTGCTGCGGCACCGCGACGTGGCGAAGTTGAAATCCACTGTGGACGGCCTGCTGAAGTCGGTCAGTCCGGACGGCCGGATCCACACGACGTTCTTCCAGACGGTCGCGTCGACCGGGCGGCTCTCGTCGACCGACCCGAACCTGCAGAACGTGCCGATCCGCACCGAGGAGGGGCGCCGGATCCGGCGCGCGTTCATGGTGGGGGAGGGGTACGACTGCCTGCTCACCGCCGACTACAGCCAGATCGAGATGCGGATCATGGCGCACCTGTCGGAGGACGCCGGGATCGTCAACGCGTTCAACTCCGGGATCGACTTCCACGCCGCGACCGCGGCCAGCGTCTTCGGCACGGCTGCGGCGGAGGTGACCGCCGAGCAGCGCCGGCGGATCAAGGCCATGAACTACGGCCTGGCGTACGGGCTGTCGGTGTACGGGCTGTCGCAGCAGCTCGGCATCTCGGCCGACGAGGCGAAGGTGCTGATGGAGGAGTACTTCGGCCGGTTCGGCGGGGTGCGCGACTACCTGCGCGCGGTGGTCGCGCGGGCGCGTCAGGAGGGGTACACCGAGACGATGCTGGGCCGGCGGCGGCACCTGCCGGATCTGGTCAGCGACAACCGCCAGCGCCGGGAGATGGCCGAGCGGATGGCGTTGAACGCGCCGATCCAGGGCTCCGCGGCGGACATCATCAAGGTCGCGATGCTGCGTGTGGACGAGGCGCTGCGGAGCGAAGGGCTCCGTTCGCGGATGCTGCTGCAGGTGCACGACGAGCTGGTGTTCGAGGTGGCGGAGGCCGAGCGCGAGGCCGTGGAGGCGTTGGTGCGCCGCCAGATGGGCGAGGCCCACCCGCTGTCGGTGCCGCTGGAGGTCTCCATCGGCGTGGGCACGGACTGGGACTCCGCAGGTCACTGAGGCACGCGCTGAACGCTGGTAGGTTCGGCGCAACGGCTGCATGGAGGGCAGGGCGATGGTCGAGCCGAGGCGCAGGATCACCCGTCAGACCGTGGACCTGTCGCGATTTCCGGACCTTGTGGTGATCTATCTCGGGATGCGGATGAACACGTTGCGCGGCGTCGGAAAGATGCTGCGCACCGGACGCCAGATCGCCGCGGCGGTGAAGGCCGAGCCGGAGGGTCTGCTGCTGCACGAGAATCTGTTCTTCTCGCTGATTCCGCCGCACGCGGGCATGCGGCAGTACTGGCGCGACCTCGACGCGTTGGAGCGCTGGACCCGCGAATTGCCCCATCAGCAGTGGTGGCGGGATTTCCTCCGCGATCCTTCGGGGACCGGCTTCTGGCATGAGACGTACCTGAGGCGCGGTGGCATCGAGGCGATCTACGACGACATGCCGGCGGTGGGGCTGGGGCGGTTCGCTGACTTGGAGCAGGCGCGTGGGCGGATGTTCTCCGCGCGCACCAGGCTGAGTCTGGGCGCTCCGTCCGTGCCGCCCGTGGTGCCCGAGGAGAGCGTGGCCGACGAGTCAGACGGCGCCTGATTCTGATTCGACCCTGTGAGCGACC
>WHSM01000580.1 GCA_009380105.1 Micromonosporaceae bacterium | reverse complement strand
ATCGGGATGGCGAACCTGGTGCAGGTCGTCGATCCGGAGATGATCGTGGTCGGCGGCGGCGTGATCGAGGCGGGGGAGCTGTTGCTGGGCCCGACGCGCGATTCCTGCGCGGCGGCGTTGGCGCAGCGGAGCATTCTCTCGCACGCGGAGATCAGAGCCGCCGAGATGGGCTCCCACGCGGGAGTGGTGGGAGCCGCGGACCTCGCCCGGAAGCGGTGAGGCCGGCGTGACGCGGCTGCGGTTGCTGACGTACAACGTGCACGGCCTGGCCGACGACGTGGCCGCGCTGACCCGGGTGGTGCGCGCCGCCGCGCCGGACGTGGTCTGCGTGCAGGAGGCCCCGCGGCGGTTCCGGTGGCGCCACCGGTGCGCGGAACTCGCCCGCCGGTGCGGCCTTTTCGTCGCCTCCGGCGGGGGAGAGGCGGTCGGCAACCTGCTGCTGGTCAGTCAGCGGGTGTGGGTGCACGAGACCTGGAGCATGCGGTTTCCGCTGACGCCCGGCCGGCACATGCGGGGCGCGGCGTTCGCGCGCTGCTCAGTGCGGGGCGGCCGGTTCCTGGTGGTCGGCTCGCACCTGGCCACCGACCCCGAGGAGCGTCCGGAGCAGGCGGCGCTGCTGCGCGCGGCGTGCGGGGGTTCCGACGACCCGGTGCTGATCGGAGCCGACCTCAACGAGACGGACCAGGGGCTGGCGTGGCGCACGCTCCGCGACGCGCGGGCCGACGTCGGGGCGGACGCGGCGACGCCCACGTACAGCACGGCCGCGCCGAAGCGCAGGATCGACGCGGTGTTCGCCGACCAGGCGTGCTGCCCGGTGCGGCACGAGGTGCTCGACTCGCCGGACGTGCGGCGGGCCAGTGACCACTTCCCGCTTCTGGTCGACTTCGACATGCCGGATACTGGTCGGTAACAACCCGGCGGCCGCCGGGTCGACCCGACGCCAGGAGCCGCCGTGACCGGACACCGTCCACGCTTTCGCCCGAAACCCCATGCCGGCCAAGCGGAACTAAAGGTCAGCGAACGCGGCAGGCAGCGGTTGGACCGCGCGCACCGCCACCAGTCAGCGCGCCAGCGGCGACGAGCGGTCGGTGTCACGTGACCAGCGGCAGCCGCTACGCCGCAGACCGGATCGTCAGGCGGCGGTGACCACGGTGCCGGAGGCCTTGTCATGCCAACCGCGGCGCAGACCGCTGGAGTCGAAGAAGGGCGAGACGAACACCAGGATGGCGGGAAGCACGCAAAGCACCCAGCCGATCGGCGGGATGATGCCCCGGATGATGGCCGGTCCCCAACCCGGGGCGCCGCCATCGGATGCCCGGGCGACCTCCAGGCCGAGCAGCATCTTGCCCGGCGTCCTGCCCGATACGGCCACCGACACCGCCTCGTACCCGATCCAAAGGACGAGGTACACCAGGGTGCCGAGCGGACTGAACGCGCCCGCGGTACGGCCCTCGAGGTGGATCGGGAAGTTCATGGTCACCAGGTAGATCGCCCACCCGAACACCACCATGAAGATCACGAAGTCCACCAGCCGGGCGCCGAGCCGCCGTCCCATGCTGGCCGCCTGCGGGGCGGTCGGTTGGCCGGCGGTGGGTGGTAGGTGGTTCTGGTCCGGGGTCATTGTTGCCTCCATTTCGTTTGCCAGGGGTCCGGCCGTCGCGGCCGGTGCATCGGCGAGACGGTCCGTTGCCGCCGACTTCCGGGGGGATGGTGCCGACGCGGCTCGGTCAGGAATGTAGACCAGGCTGTCCACCCGAGACCGGGGTGAGAGGCCCTGCGGTCACTTGGTGGGGCACAGGCGCCGCGGTCTATGTCGAGTTGCTCCGGGGTGTGCAGCCGCACCGATGGTCACAGAAAGGGTAATCACCCCTTGTGGGGGTATTCACGCTGATCGATACTCACGGAGAGTGTTTCCAGGAAACCCGTCCGGTCCCAATCACTCCCAGGAGGAGCCAGTGAGGATCACGCGCACACCGTCCCGCGGTCACACCGCACGGCTGATCGCACTGACCGTCGGCCTGGTCGCCGCCTCGGCGCT
>WHSM01000491.1 GCA_009380105.1 Micromonosporaceae bacterium | reverse complement strand
GGCCGGCGTTCCCGAGGTGTCAGCTGCCAGTTCGCTCACCCCGGATAGCCTGCCACGAATTCGTCGGGACTCAAGCTCGGGTGTGCGGCAATTTGTCGGAATCCAGGCGCTCCGCCTCAGCGGTCTGAGTCACGCAGCGCGGGAATGTCCTCGTGGCGCGGCATCGACGGCGCCGCGCCGCGCTTCGTGGTGGCCAGGGCGCCGGCCGCATTGGCGTGCCGCGCGGCCTCGACGAGCGGGTCGCCGGCCGCCAGGCGCGCGGCCAGGGCGCCGCAGAACGCGTCTCCCGCGCCGACGGTGTCCAGGACCTTCACCGGGTACGCCGGCAGCCACTCCACCTGCTCGTCTCCGCGGGAGCGATCGACCACGATCGCGCCGCGCGCGCCGAGCGTGACCACCGCGCCGCCGCGGGCCCATTGGTCGCAGACCCGTCGAGCCGCCTTCACGGCCTGGTCGCCGTCGCACGCCAGGCCGGTGAGCTGCTCGGTCTCGATCTCGTTGGGCACGACGATGTCGTACCGGCCGGCCAACTCGTGCGGGGGAGCGTCGCACGGCGCCGGGTTTAGGACGCCGAGCACGCCGGCGTCGGAGGCGATCTCGGCCGCCGCGAGAGCGGACCGCGCGGACAGCTCCAGTTGGGCGCTGAGCACCGTGGCCCCGGTGATCGCGGCGGCGGCGCCGTCGGCTCGTCCATGATCAGCACTCGGGCGTCGAGCGACAGTGCCTTCGCGATCTCCACCAGCTGCTGCTCGCCCACCCGCAGCCCGCTGACCGGGCGGCGGGGATCGAGGTTGACGCCGAGCCATCGCAGGTGCTCCGAGGCCCTGGCCCGCATCGCCCGCTGATCGACCGTGCGGATCCGGGTGCGAGGCTCGCGGCCCAGGAACATGTTCTCCGCGATGGACAGGCCCGCCACCAGGTCCAACTCCTGGTGGATGGTGGCGATGCCGGCGCGCTGGGCGTCGCCCGGGCCGTGGAACCGCACGCCCCGACCGTCGATCGAGACCTCGCCCTCGTAGTCGGTGATGACCCCGGGGAGGATGTTCATCAGTGTCGATTTCCCGGCGCCGTTCTCGCCGATCAGCGCGTGGATCTCGCCGCGGCGCACGGCGAAGTCGATGCCCGCGCTGGCCCGCACGCCGCCGAAATGCTTGGTCGCGCCGGTCATCGCCACCAGCGTTGCGTGGTCGGGCTTCGCCACAGGCCCTCCATTTCGGACCGGAAGCGACCGGCTTGGTCGGACTCGGACAGGATGAGAAATCGATTGCTGCCCGATAACGTAGGGAGCGCGCCACGTGCTGTCAAGACTCCCGGCTGGCGGGAGGCGGCCGCCGCGACCGCCGCCCAGCCGGGGGGCTGTGTGTGCCTATCGGGTCGTCGGTCTGAGACGATGAGCGCGGCGAGACTGCCGATCCGCCGTTGACATTCGAGAAGAGGAACGTCGAGCCCATGGCGACGATCTATGACGTGGCGCAGCGCGCCGAGGTCTCAGCCGCGACCGTGTCCCGCGTGCTCAACGGGCACGCCTCGGTGGATCCGCAGCTCGCCGAGCGGGTGCGCGCCGCGGTCGAGGAGCTGGGCTACCGTCCCAACGCGCTCGCCCGGAACCTGCGGCGCAGCCGCACCAGCCTCTGGGGGGTGATCATCTCCGACGTGGGCAACCCCTTCTTCACCGCGCTGGTGCGCGGCGTGGAGGACGTGGCCCAGTCCAGCCGCTACTCGGTGGTCCTGTGCAACAGCGACGAGGACCCCGCCAAAGAGGCCGACTACGTGACCGTCGCGCTGGCCGAGCAGATGGCCGGGGTGATCCTGTCCCCGTCCGGCGCCGCCGAGGGGGTGCGCAAGCTCCTCGACGCCGAGACCCCGGTGGTGGTGATCGACCGGGAAGTGCCGGGCGTCAGCGTCGACTCGGTGCTGGTCGACAACGAGCACGGATCCGCCGAGGCGACCGCGCACCTGCTGGCCGGCGGCTACCAGGCCATCGCCTGCATCACCGGCCCGGCCGGCATCTCGACCGCCGACCGGCGGCTCCGCGGCTATCGCCAAGCGCTGACGGAGGCGGGTCGCGCGCACGACGAGACCCTGGTGCGGCACTCCGACTTCCGGGAGCGTGGCGGCTACGAGGCGATGGCCTCCCTGCTGGAGGCCGGGTCGCCTCCGGACGCCGTGTTCGTGGCCAACAACCTGATGGCCGTCGGAGCCCTGGAGTGCCTGGTGGCGCGGGGCGTCGCCGTGCCGAACCAGATGGGCATCGTGGGCTTCGACGACCTGCCCTGGGCGGATCTCGTGCGACCCGCCCTGACCACGGTCGGGCAGCCCACGTACGAGCTGGGCCGCACCGCGGCGCAACTGCTCGCCGAGCGGATCGCCGACCCGGGCAAGGAGCCTGCCACGGTGGTGCTCAAGACCGAGTTGCACGTGCGGGGAACCTCCCGCCGCGACGCCCTCGCCAGCTGAAGCCGGCCCAGATTCACGCTGGCGGCGGTGGACTTCATGCGGGACACCCGCACCCGGGCGACTCGCTTGTGTGCCAAATTCGCACACGGCGCTCACTCGGCCTTGCCAGCGTGAATCTGGATCCGGCTCGGATGTCAGATCAGGCGGCTGTGGATTTGTCGCGGCCGGCTGTGCTGCCGTACCGGAGGCGGTTCTCGACCAGGTTGGCGTACCCCGCCTGGCCGGACCGGTTCGGGTGGTACGACTCCCGGATCGGCCACGACGCGCCGTTGACCCATTCGACGTCGTCGCACACCGCGTGCCCGATGAACGCCGGGCGCGCGTCCACGTAGCCGAAGCCGTAGGCCTGGGCGCGTCCCTGGATGACGCTGGAGAGCAGGTCAGCGGTCTTGTTCAGCTCCGCCTGCTCGCCGGGGCTGATGCGGGACACGGCGTTGCACTCCTCGCCGTTGAAGATGCGGGGATAGCCGACCGCCACCTTGGTGGCGTTCGGCGCCCGGTTGCGGATCAT
>WHSM01000572.1 GCA_009380105.1 Micromonosporaceae bacterium | reverse complement strand
GACGGCGCCGCCCGCCACGGCGAGACCCTGTACGCCGTGGACGGCGACCAGGTCACTCCGGTCACCGTTGTCGAACCCGTCCGGTACGACAAGGAAGGGGCCCGCCGTGACGGCTGACTCATTGACGGCGCGGCGTCGCAGCCCCCTGTGCCACCTCGCCGACCAGCTCGCGGCTGCCGGGTCTCCGGGCGCCGTGCGGCTCGCTGAGCTGCCGTTCCAGACGCTCGTCGAGGTGCGCTGCGGAGGCGCCGACTCCCTTCATGCGTCACGCCCGGGACTCGGCGCCTCCGCGGACTCCCACGCTGCTGTGATCGGAAGGCTGGCGGACATCGTGGGTCTGCCGTTCCCTCGAAGGGTCGGTGAGGTTGCTGGCGCGGGGTCGCGGCATGTGCTGTGGCTCGGCCCGGACTGGTGGTTGGCATCGGGTCCGCCGGAGCCTTGCCCTGATCCGGGGCTGGAGGCGGAGTTGGCGGGCAGACTGCGCTCGGCTGCCGCCTGCCAGGCGTCCGTGGTGGACCTGTCGGCGCACTTCACCACGCTTGAGCTGTCGGGGCCGCGCGCCCGCGCGGTGCTCGCGCACGGCTGTTCGCTGGATTTGCATCCGCGCGCGTTCGGCGCGGGCCGGTGCGCGCAGACGATGGTGGCGAAGGCCCAGGCGGTGCTGCATCAGGTCGCTGAGATCCCGGCTGCCAGCTACCGGATTCTGGTGCGGGCGTCGTTCGCGGACTACTTCGCGCGCTGGTTGTTGGACGCGATGCTCGAGTACACAACCGCCGATGGGGAGGCAGTCGGCGGCAGTCGGGGGATTGCTCATAGGGGCTACACACAGTGATGAAGATCTCGATAGGGTGCGATACCCGCACGACAAGCACTAGCTGTCAAGCAGGAAGGGAAATATCCCATGGCAACATTGCCTGAAACCTCGTCGGGCGCTGAGTCCGGCGGCCCCCCGGACCAACGACCCTGGCAAGCGACGATCGCCCCTAGAGTGTTCTGGCCGTCGGCGATCATCATCGCCGTGTTCCTGATCTTCACGATCCTCGCTCCGGGCACGGCTGAGAAGATTCTTGCCGGCGCGCGGGACGGGATCAGCTCATGGTTCGGCTGGTACTACACGTTCCTCGTCAGCGCGTTCGTGGTCTTCTCGCTCTGGGTGGGCCTGGGCCACTTCGGCGACATCAAGCTCTCTCCGAAGGACGAGAAGCCGGAGTTCACGATGGGCTCCTGGCTCGCGATGCTGTTCGCGGCCGGAATGGGCATCGGCCTGGTCTTCTTCGGGGTGGCCGAGCCGCTCTTCCACTTCGCCAGCCCGAAACCGGGCGTGGAGGGCTCTGGCGCGCAGTTGGCGGACGCCTCGATGGTGCAGACCTATCTGCACTGGGGAATCCACCCCTGGGCGATCTACGTCGTGGTCGGGCTCGCGGTCGCCTACTCGGTGCACCGCAAGGGCAGGCCGATCTCCATCCGGTGGGCGCTGGAGCCGTTGTTCGGCGACCGGGTGAAGGGTTGGTTGGGCGACGTCATCGACATCACCGCGATCGTGGGCACGTTGTTCGGCGTCGCCACGTCGCTAGGGCTGGGCGTGATCCAGATTGCCGCCGGCCTCGACTTCCTGGGCATCGTGCAAAACCCGGGCAACTGGACGCTGGTCCTGCTGATCGGCGGCATCACCGGGCTCGCGATCTTCTCAGTCGTCTCCGGAGTGAGGAAGGGCATCAAGTGGCTCTCCCAGATCAACATGGGGCTCGCGGGCGCCTTGCTGCTGTTCGTGTTGATCGTGGGTCCCACGCTGTTCCTGCTGCGTGAGTCGGTCTCGGCGCTCGGTCTGTACCTGCAGAACCTGCTCCAGATGAGTTTCGACACCACCGCGATGGCGTCGGCCGAGGGGGCGGCGTGGCAGGCCTCCTGGACCGCCTTCTACTGGGGCTGGTGGATCTCCTGGGCGCCTTTCGTCGGGGTGTTCATCGCCCGAATCTCGCGCGGCCGGACCATCCGCGAGTTCGTCGCGGGTGTGCTCCTGGTGCCCACCGTGTTCACGTTCCTGTGGTTCAGCGTCTTCGGTGGCGCGGCACTGTACCGCGAGCTGTTC
>WHSM01000200.1 GCA_009380105.1 Micromonosporaceae bacterium | reverse complement strand
GGCCTCACGTTCCGAAACGACATTGTCGCCGGTCCAGGCGGTCAGCAGATCTTGCTGGAAGATCCGTCCGGCAACGTAGTCGAGCTGTTCCAACCCGCTGGCGGATGAACGCGGCACGGGCAGGGCGTGACCTGTTGATCGTTACCGCGGTCGGGCGTTCTGTTATCCGAAGCGGTATCCGGCTGGGCGGGCAGGGACGTTGAGCGTGGACGAAACCGACGACGTTGCTTTCGGCGTCGGCGAGGAACAGCCCGGCCAGGCGCTCGTCCGCGTCCGTCACGGCTTCACCTTACGGAGCGATGAAGCCGGCCCACGGCTCGTCCGGTCCTGTTGTCTCAAAGCCGACTGAGTGCGCCACAACCCCAAGGCACGTGCCACTGTGACCGCCAGTGCCCGTAGACCGGTGGAGAGGCGACGACCGTGACGGAGATCGACGAAGCCCCCGGACTGGCACCCGAACTCCGTGCCGCCGCGAGCCCCTTCCAAGGGGAGCTGATCTTCCCGGGTGATCCCGGATACGACGCGGCACGCAAGGTCTGGAACGGGGTCGTCAACAAGCGCCCTGCGGTGATCGCGCGCTGCACCGACAACAGCGACATCGTCACCATGCTGCGGCTCGCCCGGCAGAACGGACTCCCGGTCGCGGTACGCGGCGGCGCCCACAGCTTCGCCGGCCATTCCACGTGTGACGACGGGATGGTGATCGACCTCAGTCCGATGAAACGGATCAGTGTGGACCCACAGCGCCGGGTCGCCGTCGTGGAGCCGGGTCTCACCTGGGGGGAGCTGACCCAGGCGACCCAGGAGCACGGTCTCGTCGCGGTCGGGGGTCACGTCTCGGTCGTGGGCGTGCCGGGCCTCACCCTGGGAGGGGGTGTCGGGTGGCTCGCCCGGATGCAAGGGCTGGCCTGCGACAACCTGATCGAGGTCGAGCTGGTGACCGCCGACGGATCGGTGGTGCGGGCCAGCGCGGAGGAGAACCCGGAGCTGTTCTGGGGGGTGCGCGGCGGGGGCGGCAACTTCGGCATCGCCACCCGTTTCACGCTGCGACTGCACGCGGTCGGCACACTGTTCGCGGGCATGGTGATGCACCCCGCCGAGCGTGCCCAGGAGGTGCTGCGGTTCTACCGCGACTTCAGCGCCGCCGCGCCGGACGCCGTGAACGTGCTGGCCGGGTTCGGCACCGCCCCGCCGGCGGATTTCGTCCCGCCGGACCTGCGCGGGCGACCCGCGGTGTTCATAGCCGCCTGTCACCTGGGGTCGGTCGAGGACGGGGAGAAGGCGTTGGCGGCGGTACGCGAGTTCGGCTCGCCGCCCGTGGACCTGTTCGGGCCGATGCCGTACGGGCAGCTGCAGCACATGTTCGACGAGATGTCGGCCGCGAGCACGCCCTTCCACGTCAAGGCCGCCCTGCTCGGCCCGCTCGACGACGCGGCGTTGGACACCCTCGTCGAGCAGACCGCGACGATGCCCACCCCGGCCAGCAGCGTGCTCGTCCTGCCGCTCGGCGGCGCGGTGTCCGAGGTGCCGCCGGACGCCACCGCCTTCTGGCACCGCGGCGCCCGGTACAACCTGGAGATCTGCGCCGTCTGGGACTCCCCCGACGACGACGCCGGCCCGTACCGGGAGTGGGCGCAGGCGTGCTGGCAGGCGATGCGACCGTGGTCGGTGGGCGTCGAGGTCAACCACCTCGGCGACGAGGGACCGGAGCGCGTCCGCGAGGCGTACGGCGACCGCACCTACGGGCGACTGGCGGCGCTGAAGCGCCGCTATGACCCGGAGAACGTGTTCCGGCTGAACCAGAACATCCGGCCCGCCGGCTGACCCCGGCTCAGAAGCCGAGCTTGCGCAGCCGCTGGGGGTCGCGCTGCCGGTGTCATTCGCGGAGGGCGCGGATGCGTTCCACGGTGCGGGCCTTGGCCCACCGGTCGCCGACCTTGTTCCATACCGCGAGCGCCTGCCCGTAACAGTGGAGCGCGGCGTCCGTGGCGCCCTGCGCCTGGTGGACCTCGCCGAGGTTGTGCAACGCCTCGGCCTCGCCGTGAAGATCGCCGATGTCCCGGCGGATCGTCAGGGCCTGTCGGTAGTGTGCGACGGCGTCGGGAGGCCGGTGGAGGCCGCGGTAGGCATCCCCGAGGTCGTTGAGGGTCTCGCCGGCGCTCCGGCACGCACCGCAGGACGCAGGAACCTGCGAAGGAGCGCGCCACCTGCTCGGACACGTGCCTGCAGGCCAGCGAATGGACCTGCGGTACGTCACCCGCGACCGGCAGTGGGTGATGGCCAAGTGGCGGTACGGGAGCCTCACCGCCGGCATCGAGTGGGCGTTCTTCCCCCGCTCCTGCGTGTACTGACCTTCGGGGCACACGCGCAGCCTTCAACCCCGCTACCTCCCACCAATTCAGCAACAGGCTCGTGAAGCGACGAAAACCCGCAAACCATGTCTGCGCGAGGTTCGCCGAGCGGGCGGGCGCGTCCGTTGAAGCACGGTGTGGGGTATTGGCGACGATTCGTGCTACAGGGGTTGCCCGGCGCACCCCGATCAGGGTGGGGTGGCGTGGACACGCGGCCGCGCGGGTGTGCGGAGCTGGTGCCCCCGACCACAATCCGAGGGACAAACGGCAATGACGCACCGACGTACGCTACGGCGCTTCGCCGCGTTAGCCGTCGCGTACTCGACCTCGACGTTCGGAAACTTCCTCAACCTGATCGCGTTGAACCTCTACACGTACCACCTGACCGGCAGTGCGGTGCAGACCGGCATCCTGATGGCGCTCAAGCTGACGGCCGGGTTCCTGGCCGGGCCGGTGGCAGGAGTCCTGACGACCAGGTACAGCCGACGGCTGGTGATGGTCGTCAGTGACCTGGCGCAGGCCGTGGCGATGCTGGCGCTCGTGCTCACACCGGCTTCATTTCATCTCCCGCTGCTGTACGGGGTGGCCGCTGTGCTCGGAGCGGGCAACACGCTGTTCCTGGTCGCGTTGCGCAGCAGCGTGCCAGAGATGGTCGGCGCCGACCATCGAGCCCGGGCGAACGGCTACCTGGTGACCGGCAAGGCGATCGGCATGGTGGCCGGCTTCGCCTCCGCCGGAGCCGTGATCGGTTGGCTCGGGTTCGGGTCGGCGTTCGGGCTCAACGCCGCCAGCTTCGTGGTCTCCGCGCTGGTCGTGGCGTGGTTGCCGCTGCGGTTCCGGTCAGCTGGGGTCGCTGACCCGGCATCGCGGCAGCCCGGCCATCCACTCCGGTTCGCGCGCGTCCTGTACGGCGTCGCGCCGGTCCTGGTGGCGATGCTGGCGCTGCGCGGCCTGGACGCGTTCGGCTCGGCCTCGCACAACGTCGCGTTTCCGGTGTACGCCGGCGTGGTCAGTCCGGGCAACGCCGCGTGGTTCCTCAGTCAGTTCTGGGTGTGCTGGGGGGTCGGCAGTCTGGCGGCGTCGCGGCTGACGCCGCGCTGGCTGGGCCGTAGCAGCACCTCGGTCGCGGAACGTGCCTTCGCGGTGGCCGTGTGCGTGATGTCGGCCGGATTCGTCGCGGCGTTCCTCGGGTTGCCGCTGCCGTTGCTGGCCGTGGCCGCGGTCGTGGCTGGTCTGGCCGACGGCTGCACCGAGATCGTCTACACGTCGCGACTGCAGGCGACCCGCGACGACCTGCGCGGCGCGGTCTTCGGCTTGTCGGCGACCACGGAGACGTTCGGCTTCGCGGCCGGGATGCTCGCCAGCTCGGTGATGCTCGAAGCGCTGCCCGTACCGCCCGTGGTGGCGGGGTTCCACGGCCTTGCCGTCCTCGGCGCCGTGGCGTTCCTGGTGCTGCGTCGGGCCCGCCGGGATTCCGCCGGCGGGCAACCTGCTCCGGTCCACGACACTGCTACGCGATAGGGGACACCGTGCCGAAACCTGCCTTGTGCCGCGGTGAGCCGCTGCGGTTCACCGCCGGCTTTCCACGCAGCTTGCCCCAGGCCCTGGTGCGCGCAGCGGAGAGGTTCCCCGACGCCGGGGTGGTCACGATCGACCAGTCGGGGGGTACGGAGTCACTCGGCTATCCGGCGTTGCTGGACCGTGCCCGGCGGATCCTGCGCGGTCTGCGCGAGGAGAATGCGCGCCCCGGCGACTACGCGATCGTGCACAGCGCGGATCCGGGTCACTTCTTCACCGCGTACTGGGCTTGCGTGCTGGGCGGGGTGCGGCCGCTGCTGGTCGCCCGGCCGTCCGATCCGGCGTCCGCCGCGGCGGCGGTCGCCCGGCTGCGACAGGCGGCGCCGCTGCTCGACCGGCCGGTGGTGCTGGGCGGCGCCGAGGACCTGTCGAGCCTGGACGACAGCGGGCTGCGACTGCTGGACGTGGCGGGATGCCGGGACCACCCACCCGTCCTTGAGATCCACCGGCCAGACGACGCTGACGTGGCGATGCTGCTGATGTCGTCCGGGAGCACCGGCGCGCCGAAGCTGGTGCAGCTCACCCACCGGGGGCTGACGGAGTTCGCCGCCGGCACACCGGCGATGCTGCCGATCTCGCCCGGACAGGTCACCCTGAACTGGCTGCCCCTGGACCACAGCGGCGCGTTTCTGCTCTACCACCTGCTCGAGGTGTACCTGGGCTGCACAAACATTCACGCCGCGACAGATCGGGTGCTCGCGGATCCGCTGCGCTGGCTGGACCTGATGGCCGAGCACCGAGTGCACCACTCCTGGTCGCCGAACTTCGGCTACCGGCTGGTCGCCGCCGCGCTGCGTGAGGCTCCCGACCGCGGCTGGGACCTGTCCGCGGTACGGACGCTGGTCAGCGGCGGCGAACAGATCACCGTACCGGTGATGGAGGAGTTCCTCGCCGCGGTCGAGCCCTTCGGGGTGGCACGCGGTGCGTTCGCACCGGCCTGGGGGATGACGGAGACCTGCACCGGCATCACCTTCGGGCGGTACGACGACCCAGGCGCTGTGCACCGGCTCGACGACCAGGTCACGCTGGTCGGGGTCGGCTCGCCGGCCCCCGGCGCGGCGCTCCGGGTGGTCGACGAGCAGCTGCGGGTGCTGCCCGAGGGGAAGATCGGCCGACTCCAGGTCAACTCGGCGAGGGTCACCGCCGGCTACCTCGGCAACCCCGAGGCCGACCGTACGGCGTTCCCTGACGGTGACTGGCCGCCGCGCACCTGGTTCGACACCGGCGACCTGGCCCTTGTCGCCGAAGGACAGGTGGTGATCGCCGGGCGGCCGAGCGACCGGATCATCCTCAATGGACAGAACCACCACGCGTACTCGATCGAGGAGGTCGCCGCCCAGGCCCCAGGGGTGACGCCGGGCCTGGTGGCCGCGTGCGGGCTACCCGACCCGGCGTCCGGCACAGAGCGGCTCGCGGTGTGCTTCGGCACCGACGCCGCCGATCCGGCGGACCCGGCCAGGTGCGTGCAGGAACTGCTGTACACCCGCCTCGGGCTGACCGCACAGGTGACCGCCGTACCGGCCGGCGAGTTTCCCAGGACCGCCGGCGGCAAGGTCCAGCGCTCCGTACTGCGGAAACGGTTGCTCACCGGAGACCTCGCCGCCGCGCCGCCTGCAGAACCGGGCGGCGTTGCCGGGTCCGGCGCGGTGCGGCTGCGGCAGGTGGTGCGCGACACGGTCCAGGCATTCGTCGAAGCGCCGATCGACGAGCGAGCACGGTTCTACGAGCTGGGCGTCGACTCGGTGACGATCGTCCGGCTGCATCAGCGGCTGCAGGACGAGCTGGGACGCCGCTTCCCGCGTTCGGCCATGTTCGAGCACTCGTCGGTGGCGGCACTCGCCGAGCACCTCGCCGGGCTCGGCGCCGGCCGCCGGTCGGCCGGGCCGGTCGGGAAGGCGGGCGCCGGCGCCGGGGGCCGGATCGCGGTCATCGGGATGGCGGCCCGGTTCCCGGGGGCGTCCACTCTCGAGGACTACTGGGCAAATCTCCGCGACGGAGTGCGGAGCGTACGGCGGTTCAGCGCCGAGGAGTTGGCGGCGGCGGGGACACCGGCTGAAGCACCGGGGTTCGTGCCCGTCAGCGGCGCACTGTCGGACATCGACTCGTTCGACGCGCGGTTCTTCGGGATGAGCGCCCGGGAGGCCGAGCTCACCGACCCGGCGCAGCGGCTGTTCCTGGAGTGCTGCCACCACGCCCTGGAGCACGGCGGGTACGCCGCCACCGGTGGCCCGGAACGGATCGGGGTCTTCGCGGGTTCCGGCATGAACCTCTACACCCACCAGAGCTACCTGCTCAACAACCTCCGCGGTATGGAGGACGACCCGGTCACGGGGATGCAGACCGCGATCGGCAACCAGCCGGACTTCCTCGCCACCCGGGTGGCGTACCGGCTCGGGTTGACCGGGCCGGCAGTCGGGGTGCAGACCGCCTGCTCCACCTCGTTGGTCGCCGTGCACCTGGCATGCCAGGCGCTGTTGGCCGGTGACGCGGATCTGGCGCTCGCCGGCGCCGCCGCGGTGCACGTGCCGCGGGTGACCGGCTACCGGCACTTTCCCGGCTCGATCCTGTCGCCGAGCGGCGAATGCCGGGCCTTCGACGCCGACGCCGACGGCACGGTGGGTGGCAACGGGGTCGCGGCGGCGCTGCTCAAGCCGCTCGACCGGGCGCTCGCCGACGGTGACACCGTGCACGCCGTCATCCTGGGTTCGGCGGTCAACAACGACGGAGGCGGCAAGGTCGGTTTCACCGCGCCTGGTGTGGCCGGCCAGGTGGACGCGGTGGTCCGGGCGATGGACCGGGCGGGCGTACCGGCGGAGACCATCTCGTACCTGGAGGCGCACGGCACCGGCACCCAGCTCGGTGACCCGATCGAGTTCCGGGCGCTCAGTCAGGCGATGCGCGGCCGTACCGGCCGGGTGGGGTTCTGCACCCTCGGGTCGGTCAAGCCGAACATCGGGCACCTGGACAGCTGCGCCGGCATGGCCGGTTTGATCAAGGCGGTCCTGATGTTGCGGCACCGCACGCTCGTGCCGCTGGTCAACTTCCAGCGACCGAACCCGGAGCTGGACCTGGCGGAGAGTCCGTTCGTGATCGGCGTACGGCCCCGGCCGTGGGATACCGGCGGGGTTCCCCGCCGGGCGGGCGTGAACGCGCTCGGGGTGGGCGGCACCAACGCCCACGTGATCCTTGAGGAGGCGCCGCCGGCGCCCACGCCGGCCGCCGACTTCTCCGGCCCGGCGGTGCTGCCGCTCTCGGCAGCCGACCCGGTGGCGCTCGAGGAGCTGCGGGTACGGGTCCGCGACCACCTCCGCAGTCACCCCGACCTGCGGCCCAGCGACCTGGTGGCGACCGCCGGGGCCGGCCGGCCGCACCTGCGACACCGGTTGGCCGTCGCCGGCGACACGGTGGCTGAGCTGGCCGGCGCCCTGGACGTGGCGGACGTTGTCGAGGCTCCGGCGGATCCGGGCCCGCTGGGGTTCGGGTTCACCGGCCAGGGAGCGGCCCGACCGGGCATGGCCGACGAGCTCTACGCGCGATTTCCGGTGTTCCGGCGGGTGCTGGACGAGGCGGAGGAGGCGTGCCGGAAGCTGGGTGGTGGCGGCCTTCTGGCGTTGCTGTGCGGGCGGCACGAGTCGGACCGGCCGTGGCCCACCGACACCGCGCAGCCCGCCAGCTTCGCCTTCCAGGCCGCACTGGTCGAGCACTGGCGGGGGTACGGCGTGACCCCCGACTTCCTGGTCGGGCACAGCATCGGCGAGTACGCCGCACTCCACACCGCTGGCGCGTTCTCCCTGGCCGACGGGGTACGCCTGGCCACGATCCGGGGCGAGCTGACGCAGTCGGGCACTCCCGCCGGGGCGATGGTGTCTGTGCTCGCCGACGAGAACACCGTCGGGGAGCTGATCGCTGAGACCGGCGTCGAGATCGCCGCGTTCAACGGGCCGTCGGAGTACGTCCTGACCGGCCCGGAGGCCGAGATGCGGCAGGTCCTCACCCGGCTCGACCGGGCGGGCGGGTCGTGGCGCCGGCTGCCGGTGGACCGGGCGTTCCACAGCGCGCTGCTCGATCCGGTGCTGGACGAGTTCGCACGGCGCG
>WHSM01000131.1 GCA_009380105.1 Micromonosporaceae bacterium | reverse complement strand
GCGGCGCGTCGGACGGCGACGGGGACACGCTGCCGGCGGCGCGCGGCGGCCGGTCGGCCGGTTTCGTCTGGTCCGCGTTGCCGCCGAGCGAGGTGAGCGCCACCCCGGCGCCCACGACCAGGACCAGCGAGGCCGCTGCGGCCATGCCGGCGACGTAGTGGCGCTGGCGCTGCTGGCGGGCGGTGGCGAACACCGACTCCACGGCGGGCGTGGCCACGGTGTTGCGGTGCGCGTCCCGGAAGGCCGAGAAGGCCGCGGTCACGCGCGAGTCCGGTTCCTCAGTCACGGCGGCTCACCTCCTCCGACTGGCTGGGTTCTGGCATCTCGCGGCGTTCTGGCATCTCGCGCCGCCCGTTCGACGGTCGTGTCGTGTCGTGCTGGCCCGGCTCCGGCGCGTCGGTCAGATGCCTTGCCATCTCGCCGCGGGCTCGGTGGAGCCAGGACTTGACAGTCCCCTCCGCCACGCCGAGGTCGTGGGCGATGTCCGCGATCGACATGTCGGCCAGGTAATGCAGCACCATCGCCTGGCGCTGGCGTTCCGGGATCTTGCGGAGCGCGTCGACCAGCACCACGTGATCCGCGCTGGCGGCCGGATGGTGGTCGGGCGGGCCGGAGCGGGTCAGGAACC
The DNA here is from genome assembly GCA_009380105.1 of Micromonosporaceae bacterium. Taxonomy (GTDB): domain Bacteria; phylum Actinomycetota; class Actinomycetes; order Mycobacteriales; family Micromonosporaceae; genus WHSM01. The sequence continues at coordinate 10,043 of WHSM01000131.1, read as the reverse complement.
GGCGCACCACGGCCAGGCGGCGGTGCCGGCTCGTCGCGAGGTTCCAGGCGACCCGGCGGACCCAGGCCACGGGGTCGTCGTACTCGCCGATCTTGTGCCACCGCTGCCAAGCGCGCACGAACGCCTCCTGGACCAGGTCCTGCGCTTCCGTGGCGTCGCCGATGTACGCGTACAACTGCGCCGTGAGGTCGTTGAACCGCGCCTGGTAGAGAGCCGTGAACTCGGCCTCCGACCGCATCGACACCCCTTCGCTCCGCGCGCGCACGCGGAACCGGCCCCGCGTGTCAACGCGGAACATCATCGCAGGAGCCGGGGTGACGTGCGTCATTCGCGTAGGCTCTCCGGGCGTTTGCTGGGCATTCGCGGCTTACAGGGCATTTTCGACGTTCCGCCGACTTGCGCCGTCAGCGGCCCTCCACTTGGACACGCGCCGACCCCGTGATCAGTTGCGGGGCAGTCTGTAGGACCGCTCACACCCGATAGGCTCTCGCCATGGGGAGCTACCTGGGCAGTTACGCCACGCTGGGGCTGTTGCTCGTCGTCGGCGCCGGCTTCTTCGCGGTGGCGTTCCTCGCCAACCGCGCGTTGCGGCCACACCGCCCGCACGCGGAGAAGCTCACCTCGTACGAGTGCGGGCTCGATCCCGTCGGCGGGGACTGGGCGCAGTCGCAGATCCGCTATTACGTGTACGCGTACCTGTACGTGCTCTTCGCGGTGGAGAGCGTGTTCCTCTTCCCCTGGGCGCTGGTCTTCGACCGTCCGGGATTCGGCATGGTGACCCTGGCCGAGATGGCGGTCTTCATCGGCGTGCTGGCCCTCGGCCTGCTGTACGCCTGGCGCAAGCGCGTCCTCCACTGGACCTGACCGCGATTCCTACCCAAATGGCGATCTTGTATCCACGCTCGGCGCTGACTGACCGGTGACAGCCGCCGGGTTCGTCCGGTATAACGGCGAGTACCGGATCTGGGGAGCGAACATGATCGGTATCGCCGTTTTATGCGCAGGGTTTCGCATGCGAGGACTGGCCGCTCTGGCGGGCCTCGGGATGCTGTCGGCCGCGATCGGCCCGAGCTCGGCGTCGGCGGCGGTCCAGGCAGGCGCCGCGGCGGAGACCGGGTCGGCCGCGGCACGCCCGGCCACCACCCCAAGCGTGGTGCCGGCGCCGGCGTCCCTGCGCCTGACATCAGGAGGCGCATTCTCGATCACCCGGACCACCGAGATCGTGGTGCGGCCCGACTCCGTGGACGCGGTGCGCGTCGGCGAGCACCTCGCGTCGCTGCTGCGGCCGTCGACCGGCTATCCGGTCCCCGTCACTGTGGCGGCCGGCCCGGGGCCCAGCGGAGCGATCATCCTCGACCCGGCCGGGTCGGATGGCCTCGGCGCGGAGGGTTACACGCTCACGGTCGACGCCGGCAACGCGACGCTCACCGGCCACGGCGCGCAGGGCCTGTTCCGCGCGGCGCAGACGCTCCGCCAACTGCTGCCGCCCACGATGGAGGCCGACACCGTCCAGCCCGGTCCGTGGGCGGTGCCCGGGGTGGAGATCAGCGACGCGCCGCGCTTCGGCTACCGGGGCGCCATGCTCGACGTCTCCCGACACTTCTTCTCCGTCGACGAGGTGAGGCGCTACATCGACCTCGCCGCCATGTACAAGATCAATGTGCTGCACCTGCATCTCAGCGACGACCAGGGCTGGCGGATCGCGATCGACAGTTGGCCCCGGCTGGCGACGTACGGCGGAAGCACAGAGGTGGGCGGCGGCCCCGGCGGCTACTACACGAAGGCCGACTACGCGTCGATCGTCGCGTACGCGGCCGAGCGCTACATCACCGTCGTGCCCGAGATCGACATGCCGGGCCACACCAACGCTGCCCTCGCCTCGTACGCGGAGCTCAACTGCGACGGCGTCGCCCCGCCCCTCTACACCGGCACCGACGTCGGGTTCAGCTCGTTGTGCATCGACAAGGCGATCACGTACGACTTCGTTGACGACGTCATCGCCGAACTCGCCGCGATGACCCCCGGCGACCACGTCCACATGGGAGGCGACGAGGCCCACGCCACCACGCCGGAGGACTACCAGACGTTCCTCGGTCGGGTCTTTCCGATCGTCGGCGCGCAGGGCAAGCGGGTCATGGGCTGGCAGGAGATCGCGGCCGGGCCGCTGCCGCCCGGCGCCGTGACCCAGTACTGGGGCACCGGCGACGCCAGGTCCGCCGACCTCACCCGGCTCGCCGTGCAGAAGGGTGCCCGGGTGGTGATGTCGCCGGCCAACCGGGCGTATCTCGACATGAAGTACAACCGCTCGACCCCGTACGGGCTGACGTGGGCGGGCTACACGTCGGTGAAGAAGTCGTACGCCTGGGATCCCGCCTCCCAGGTCGCGGGAGTCGGCGAGAGCGACATCGCAGGGGTCGAGGCGCCGCTCTGGAGCGAGACCATCGACGACATCGACAAGGCCGAGTTCATGGCGTACCCGCGGTTGCCCGGGATCGCGGAGATCGGCTGGTCCCCGGCGTCGACCCACGACTGGAACGACTACCGGAACCGACTGGCGGATCAAGGCCCACGCTGGGACATCATGGGCGTCGACTACTACCGGGCGCCGGACGTCCCGTGGCGATGAGCAGGAGCCGTTCGCCGGCTAGGCTGGCGGGATGAGCGACCTGTCGATCAGCCCCGCCCGCCGCGGCGGGGTGGCCGGAGTGCTCGGTGAGCCGATCCGGTTCGTGCTGAACTGGGGCCGCCGGTACTCGCTCTGGGTGTTCAACTTCGGCCTGGCCTGCTGCGCGATCGAGTTCATCGCCACCTCGATGGGCCGCCACGACTTCATCCGGCTCGGGGTGATCCCGTTCGCCCACGGCCCCCGCCAGGCGGACCTGATGGTGGTCTCCGGGACCGTCACCGACAAGATGGCGCCAGCGATCAAGCGGTTGTACGACCAGATGCCGGAGCCGAAGTACGTGATCTCGTTCGGCGCCTGCTCCAACTGTGGCGGGCCGTACTGGGACTCGTACTCGGTGACCAAGGGTGTGGACCAGTTGATCCCGGTGGACGTGTACGTGCCGGGTTGCCCGCCGCGGCCGGAGGCGCTGTTGCACGGGATCATGCGGCTGCAGGAGAAGATCGCCGCTGAGCAACCCGGGCTCGGCGGCGTGAACCGTGACGACCCGGCGCACGCCGGGCGCGGCGCCGGTCGCGCCGCCGACGTCACGGCGACCTCAGTCACCGCCCCACCCGTCACCCGCCGCTGACATCGCACGCCGCGCCTCCTGTCACGCCGGCGGGCGCTGCCTACACAGCACGGGCCAGCCGGCCGGCCAGCAGGCGGGCGAACCGCGCCGAGTCCTGCAGGTCGCCGCCCTCGGCGAGCACCGCGGCGCCGTAGAGCAACTCGGCGACCTCGGCGAGGCTCTCGTCGCCAGCCCGCTCCTCGTGGGCGGCCCGCAACTCGGTGACCAGTTGGTGAGCGGGGTTCACCTCGAGGATCCGCTTGGCCCGCGGACCCTGCTGCCCCATGGCGCGGTACACGTTCTCAAGCGTTGGCGACATGTCGTGGAGGTCAGTGACCAGGCACGCCGGCGAGGCGGTCAGGCGGGAGGAGAGCCGGACCTCCTTCACCTGCTCCTTCAGCGTCTCGGCCAGCCACGAGAGGAGCGGCGCGAACTCTTTCTCCTGTTGCTCGCGCTGCGACTCGTCCGCCTTCTCGCCGTCTTTGCCGGCGATGTCGAGCTCGCCCTTGGCGATGGACTGCAGCCGCTTGCCTTCGAACTCGGGGACCCGGTCGACCCAGATCGCGTCAACCGGGTCGGTCAGCAGCAGGACCTCGTAGCCGCCTTCCTGGAACGCCTCCATGTGCGGCGAGTTCTCCACCGTTGAACGCGATCCCCCGGTCGCGAAATAGATCTCCTCCTGGCCCTCCTTCATCCGCTGCACGTACTCCTGGAGGGTGGTCAAGTCCTCGTCGTGGCGCGTCGAGGCGAAGGAGGAGATGTCGAGGATGGCGCCCTGGTTGTCCGGGTCGTCGAGCAGGCCCTCCTTGACCACGTGCCCGAACTCCCGCCAGAAGGCGCCGTAGCGGTCGGGGTCCTGCGCCATCATGTCCCGCACCGTGGCGAGCACCTTCTTGGCGAGGCGGCGGCGCATCAACTGGATCTGCCGGTCCTGTTGCAGGATCTCGCGCGACATGTTGAGCGAGAGGTCCTGGGCGTCGACGACACCCTTGACGAAGCGAAGGTACGGCGGCATCAGCTCGCGGCAGTCGTCCATGATGAACACCCGTTTGACGTACAGGTGGACGCCGCTGTGACTGTCCCGGCTGAAGAGGTCGTATGGGGCGTGTGGCGGGAGGAACAGCAGGGCCTCGTACTCGAACGCGCCCTCCGCCTTCATCTGGATGATCTCGAGTGGGTCGTTCCAGTCGTGGCTGATGTGCTTGTAGAACTCCTTGTACTCGTCGTCCTTGACCTCTGCCCTCGGCCGCGCCCACAGCGCCTTCATCGAGTTGAGGGTGACGACCTCAAGCTGCGTCTCCCCTTCGGTGTCGGCGCTTTCGGTCATCATCCGGATCGGCCAGGCGATGAAGTTGGAGTACCGCTTGACGACCTCCCGGATCTTCCGCTCCTCGGTGTAGTCGAAGAGCCGGTCCTCCTCGTCTGCGGGCTTGAGGTGCACAGTGACGGTGGTGCCCTGCGGCGCGTCCTCGACTGGCTCAATGGTGTATGTGCCCTCGCCCTGGGACTCCCAGCAGGTGCCGACCTCCTCGCCGGCCCGCCGGGTGACGAGGGTGACCCGATCCGAGACCATGAACGTCGAGTAGAAGCCCACCCCGAATTGCCCGATCAGATCCTTGGCCACCGCGGCGTCATTCGACTCCTTCATCCGGCGCAGCAGGTCGGCCGTGCCGGACTTGGCGATCGTGCCGATCAGCGTGACGACCTCGTCGCGGGACATGCCGATCCCGTTGTCGCGGACGGTGAGCGTACGCCGCTCTTTGTCGGGTTCGACATCGATGTGCAGATCTGACGTGTCGACTGCCAGATCTTTGTCGATCAGGGCGACGAGACGTAGCTTGTCCAGCGCATCCGAGGCGTTGGATATGAGCTCTCGAAGGAAGATGTCCTTGTTGGAGTAGACCGAGTGGACCATCAGGTCCAACAGCTGACGCGCCTCGGCTTGAAACTCTAACGTCTCGACGTTGGTACTCATCGAAACCCTTCTCGATCATCCAGTTGACATGTCCGTAACCGGCGACGGACCCGACACAACCTAACCAATGCCCGACCCCCTCAACAAACCCGTGCGCTCGGCGGTGACGCAGTGCCGTCCCGCCCCGGGTCTGAATCAGCCGTCACGCCCCAGGACGGACGAACGCATCAGCTACGAAATCGACACGGCAGAGATCAGGCCTTCGCTGACTTTCACCCCTGTGAGTCGACCGTAGACACACGCCGACCGTGGCGCATCCCTGCCACCGTCTGGCGTGTCTCCGGTTCTGCGCCCACTGTCCGGGTATGCGGCAGGGGCCCGGCTGGGGTATGCGGCGCCGGCCCGGTCGAGTTGAGGGCTGCTCGACGTGCGCCTATCAGTCGGTGATCAGGTCGAGGGCGCGCTCGCCGGTGCGCTCGAGCCGCAGGCCTGCCCGCGCGGCGATGCCCAGCACGCCCCGTAGTGAGCCCGGCTCGCGTGGCGCCGTGGCGAGCGCTCGGGCCAGCCGGCCCTTCGACGCCTTGTTGTGGTGGCTCACGGTCTTGCGCCGCCCGGCGCTGTCCTCGGTGACGACGCGCACGGCGAACGCGCCCGGGAGCGATGCCAGACTCGCGTACGCCCCGGAGCGCAGGTCGATGATCAGCTCGTCGGCCGCCGCGAGGACTGGCTCCAGCGCAGGCCGCCACACCGAGCGCAGGGAACCCATGCCGGGGAGCGTGTTGCCGCCGGAGAGTCGGTACGTCGGGATCGGATCCTCACCTCGTACCACTCCGAAAAGAGCGGAAGCGACCGCCAGCCGTGACCCCGCGCGTGCCACCTCGGCCCGCGACATGCTCGCGGCATCCAACGCGTCGTAGAGCACGCCGGTGTAGCGGCGCAACGCGGGAAGCGTGGGGGAGCCCCACAGCTCGGCGTTGCGCCGCACTTCGTCGGTCTGCCGCTCCGTCAACTCAAGGGCGGCCAGGCTGGCCGGCACATCACGCGCCAGCTCGACCAGATGATCGGCGAGCTTGCGACGGGTCGGATTGAGCTCGGGAAACGGCAGCGCGTCGAGGTCGAGCGGCGGGCCCGAGCCGCCGGAAGCCTTCGTCTCCGACGGGGGAAGCAGCACCAGCACGGCCGCCAAGCCTAGATGACGTGGGGTGCCGGAGCGGGCCCGCGCGATGCCTCCCGCGCCAGGTCGTGAGCAGCCGTGCTGGCGCCGACTCAGGCGTGGGCGTCTCCGACGCAGAACTCGTTGCCCTCCGGGTCCTGCAGCACCGTCCAGCCGAACCCGGGAACCGTGTGCTCGGCCGCCACCGTGGCGGCGAGCCCGACCAGCCGGGCCACCTCTGCCTGACGGTCCTCGGCAGCGAAGTCGACGTGCACCCGGTTCTTGCCGGTGCGCGGCTCCGGCACGCGCTGGAAGTTGAGGCCCGTGCCGCCGCCCAGCGGGGCCAGCATCAGGTACTCGCCGTCCCCGTGGTCCTGGGCCACCTCGTACCCGAGGGCCTTGGTCCAGAACTCGGCGAGGCCCCGCGGGTCGGAGCAGTCGATCGTGATGCTGCCCATCGTGATAGTCATGGCCCGGACCATTAGGACGGGGGTCCGACAGAACCGTGAGCACCGGCTCCGTCGTGAGCCTTCTGGGGCCGGTCGTGAGGGTGTCGCCTCGTGAGGGCGTCGCCTCCCGGGCAGGGAGACGGCGCCCGCCCGGTTGGCATGATCTACGCATGAGTCAGGACGATGGGCGGTGGGCCGCCGCATTTCCCGCTCTCTTCGCGGACCGCTACGTGGACTACGCCGATTGTTGGACCTGGTTCACCACCGGGTCCGTCCCGGACGAACTGGTCGCGCGTCTGCACGTGGTGGCTGTGACGCCGCGAGGCCACGTGATCGCCTGCCGGAGCATCCAGGGGTGGCGCTTCCTTCCGGGCGGGACCCGCGAGGAAGGCGAGACGCTGGGTGAGTTGGCTCGGCGTGAGCTTCTGGAGGAGGCGGGCGCCCGGATCACGGGGAGCGTGGACGTGTTCGCGTCGCACGTGGCCGACAGTGTGCGTGAGCGCCCGTTCCGGCCTCACCTGCCGCATCCCCGCGCGTACTGGGGGTATGCCGTCGCCGAGGCCGAAGTGGTGCAGCCGCCCACTAATCCGCATGACGGCGAGCACGTCGTCGAGGTTCTCACCTTGCCGCCGGCAGAAGCGGCCGACTACATCGAGGAGCACGACCAGGTGCACGCCGATGTCGTCCGCCTCGCCCAGGCGATGGTTTTGGTGTAGGGGGATCGGTCACGCTGGGCCGCGGCCTTCCCCAGCGGAACCTTCCGCGCGGTGTCGCCAGACCGGCCGTGGTTTCCCGTACTCGTCAATGTCGATCCGGACGAACGCCGCCCGCAGCATGCCGCGACGGTCCAACGGCGGGCATCCCTGCCACCGTCGGGTCTCCTCGGCCGAGACCTCCGTGCCGTCGCCGGCCTCTCGCACGCCCGGCAGCCCGGCGATCAGGATCGGGCCGGGCCGGCCGATGCCGTACAACGCCATGTGGGCCCGGATCAACGCGCGCAGCAGCAACGTGCGCTCCAACGGCGCGGCCACCACGACCCGTGGGCAGCCGGTGCGGCACACGTAGATCCGCGAGCCGCCGGAGCCGATCGCGGGCGACATGTTCCGGTCGCAGACCGTGTGCCGCAGCAGCCCGGTCAGCAGGTACTCGTCGTCGCGCGGACGCCGACGCGGCATCCCCATAGCCACCGCCTCTCTATCGGGGCCGGGACGAGACGCCCCCTCGGCGCCTCGTCCCGACCCGCGTGTCTCCCGGTTCGCGGCGGAGCCTTGAAGTCACGACGCGCCGGGGTGTTGCCGTGATCGGTGCGGCGGAACCGGCTGGGCGCCCGCGCCAGGTCAGCGCGAGACCGCCGGGTCCGCAGTGGTGTGAAAAGCTGAGTTGGGTACGGGCTGAGTCAGCCGGTCGCCCACCGGGGCGCAGGGTGGCTGAAGAACTCGTGAGCGCGTAACTCTGGCTGAAGTTCTGACCGCAGCCCGTGCTGGCGGGCGGCCACGGTCACAGGGCAGCACGCCCAGGGCCCGCCGCAGCCGGCGCACTCCTCGCCGTCAGAGATGTCAGGCTGGTGCGCGGCGAGCACAGCGCGCCCGAACCCGACCCAGTCGGGGTCCGGCTCGGCGGCAGCGCCGCCGTACGCGCGCCCATGCGCCTGCGCGGTCGTGTGGTAGACAGGCAGGTAGTCGGTGTTGGCATCGTGATTGATCACGGAGCCTCCTCATCCGGCTGCTGAGCCAGGACGGGACCAGGCCGCCAAACCTTCGGACCCGTCCTGGCTTCCTCTTGTCTTACGTGACGCCCCGCGGCCGCTCGGCCGCAGCGTCGTGGTGTCACGGTCACTACACGTTCTGTTGTGTACGCCACAGCAGCATGCCACCACTTCTCGGTTGGTGCAAGTTTGCTCCCCATCTGTTTATCTGCCACAGTCATAGCCGCACCACTCCTCCTCCAACACACGCGATCTCTCTGAAAGGCGGGAGCCATGGAAGGCAGGCCGACGCTCCGGGCGCAGTGGCTGGGCAAGCATCTCCGCGACCTACGCGACGCGGCTCGGCTGAAACTGACGGATGCCGCTGAGCACATCCAGCGGGACTCCGCCACTGTCAGCCGCTTCGAGCGCGGCCTCACGCCTCCCCGTACCCCCGACGTGTTGGAGCTCTTGAATCTGTACGGCGTGGACGACCCGGTGCTGCGGGATGGCTTGGAGGATCTCAGTCGCGAGATCTGGCGCAAGGGCTGGTGGGACGGCTACAAGCAGCACATGGCCGTGCAGATCATCGACGCGGCCTGGTTGGAGTCCCGCACCGAGCGGCTCCGCGACTTCAGCACTCTCGTGCTGCCTGGCCTGCTCCAGACTCCCGAGTACGCCGAAGCCATCATGCGGGCCGCAGATCCCGACACCCCAGAAGAGCGGGTCCAGAGTCGGATCGAGTTCCGCATGAGGCGTCAGCAGGTTCTTACGCAGGATGAGCCGCTGCCGTACAGATCCATCCTGGACGAGGCGACCGTGCATCGTGCGGTCGGCGGGGCAGAGGTGATGCGCGCCCAACTCCAGCACCTGCTGGATGCCTCAGACCATCCGAACGTCACGATCCGCGTGCTGCCGTTCGCCACCGGAGCGCCCGCAAGCCCGGAGGGAGCATTCGCGCTGTTCACGATGGCCGAGCCCTTCAGCGACGTGGCTCAGATCAACACCGAAGGCGGCGCGATCTACCTGGAAACGCCGGAAGCCGAGCGCTTCGACGAGGCGTACACTCGCCTCGAACAAGAAGCCCTCAGCGCGGAAGACTCCCGCGCGTTCATCAAGAGTCGGATGGAGCAGCTTGAATGAGCACCACGGCGCATGACGGTGTGAGCCGCGAGGATCTGGCCGGCGTCCAGTGGCACATCAGCAGCCGCAGCACCAGCGGCGGCGGCGGGGACTGCGTCGAGGCCGGCCCCCTCGGCGACGGCACCGGCCGTGTCGCCGTACGCCACAGCAAGCACCCCGACGGGCCGTGCGTCATCTACACCCGCACCGAGTGGGTCGCCTTCGTCGCAGGCATCAAGGACGGCGAGTTCAACTTCGACACCGACTAACGTGGCCAGCCGGCTGCATCTCGGCCCTGACAGCCCTGACGCGGTCGACTCGCTTTGCCGATAGTGAATGCCTTGACACGCTCGTCATCGACCAGCAGGAACTTACGCTTGACCAACTCAGGCTCCTCTGCCGTACCGGTACCGTGGCGTAAGCCATTAGGCCCGATCTCGGCTGTCTACTTGTGCTTGCCGAATGCGTCGAGCACATCGGCCAGGGT
>WHSM01000002.1 GCA_009380105.1 Micromonosporaceae bacterium | reverse complement strand
GCTCCAGGGCGCGCAGGTGCTCGGTCACGGCGGGCAGCATACGACGCGCGCGGTCAGTCGCGGGGGCGCCGGGAGCGGGCCCGTTCCCGGTCCTTGGCGTGGAGCAGCACCTTGCGCACCCGGACCGCCTCCGGAGTGATCTCCACGCACTCGTCCTCGCGGCAGAACTCCAGCGCCTGCTCCAGCGACATCTTGCGCGGTGGGATCAGCTTCTCCGTCTCCTCCGACGTGGAGGCGCGCATGTTGGTGAGTTTCTTCTCCTTGGTGATGTTGACGTCCATGTCGTCGGAGCGGGAGTTCTCGCCGACGATCATTCCCTCGTACACCTCGGTCGTGGGCTCCACGAAGAGCGTCCCGCGCTCTTGCAGGTTCGTCATCGCGAACGCGGTCACCACGCCGACCCGGTCCGCGACCAGGGATCCGTTGTTGCGGGTGCGCAGCTCGCCGACCCACGGCTCGTACGACTCGAAGACGTGGTGCGCGATGCCGGTGCCCCGGGTGTCGGTGAGGAACTCGGTGCGGAATCCGATGAGGCCTCGGGCGGGTGTCAGCCACTCCATGCGCACCCAGCCGGTGCCGTGGTTGACCATCTGCTCCATCCGGCCCTTGCGGGCGGCGAGCAGCTGCGTGATCGCGCCCAGATGCTCCTCCGGGGCGTCGATGGTGAGCCGCTCCACCGGCTCGCAGAGCTTGCCGTCGACCTCGCGGGTCACCACCTGAGGCTTGCCGACGGTCAGCTCGTAGCGCTCCCGGCGCATCTGCTCGACCAGGATCGCCAGCGCCAGCTCGCCCCGGCCCTGCACCTCCCAGGTGTCCGGCCGCTCGGTCGGCAGCACCCGCAGCGACACGTTGCCCACCAGCTCGCGGTCGAGCCGGTCCTTGACCAGACGCGCGGTGACCTTGGTCCCCTTGGCGCGCCCGGCCAGCGGCGAGGTGTTGATGCCGATGGTCATCGAGATCGCGGGCTCGTCGACCGTGATCAACGGCAGCGGCCTGGGGACGTCCGGGTCGGCGAGCGTGTCGCCGATCATGATCCCGGCGATCCCGGCGATCGCGATGATGTCGCCCGGCCCCGCCCCCTCGGCCGGCTTGCGCTCCAGGCCGTCGGTGACCAGCAGCTCGGTCACCTTGACCCGCTCGATGGTGCCGTCGTGGCGGCACCAGGCGACCTGCTGCCCCTTGCGGATCACGCCCTGGCGCACCCGGCAGAGCGCCAGCCGGCCCAGGAACGGCGAGGCGTCCAGGTTGGTGACGTGGGCCTGCAGCGGGGCCCCCTCGTCGTACCCGGGCGCCGGCACGGTGTCCAGCAGCGTGCGGAACAGCGGCTGCAGGTCAGCGCTGTCGGCGGGCACGGCCCCGTCCTCCGGCTGCTGCAGCGAAGCGACGCCGTCCCGGGCGCAGGCGTACACGATGGGGAAGTTGATCTGCTCCTCGTCGGCGTCCAGGTCCAGGAAGAGCTCGTACGCCTCGTCCACGACCTCTTTGATTCTGGCGTCCGGGCGGTCCACCTTGTTGATCACCAGCACGATCGGCAGCCGCGCCGCGAGCGCCTTGCGGAGCACGAACCGGGTCTGCGGCAGCGGCCCCTCCGAGGCGTCCACCAGCAGCAGCACGCCGTCGACCATCGTCAGGCCGCGCTCCACCTCGCCGCCGAAGTCGGCGTGCCCCGGGGTGTCGATGATGTTGATCGTGACCGAGGAGCCGTCGGGGGAGACGTAGTTGACCGCCGTGTTCTTCGCGAGGATCGTGATTCCTTTCTCGCGCTCCAGATCCATGGAGTCCATCACGCGGTCGGCCATCTCACCGCGGGCGTGGTAGGCGCCGGCCTGGCGGAGCATGGCGTCGACCAGGGTGGTCTTGCCGTGGTCGACGTGGGCGATGATCGCGACGTTGCGAAGGTCTGAGCGCAGTGACATGCCATCAATACTCGCCGCTCAGCGTCCGGTATCCGGCACCAGGGCGCCGCTGACGGGCGTGGGTGTGGTCACATCGCGTGAAGGCGCGGCTGTCCCTTACGCGCGCCAGCCTGGCGTGGCGTACGTATGCTGGGCCGGAACGGGGCGTGATCGCACGCGGACGCGCCTTACTGTGACCGTGGAGGATGACGTGACAGGGCTGATAATCGGGATCGTCGCGCTGGTGATACTGCTGGTGCTGGTCTTCGTGGCGATCGGGATCTACAACGGCCTGGTGCGCCTGCGCAACGGGTACAAGAACGCGTTCGCGCAGATCGACGTGCAGCTGACGCGCCGGCACGACCTGATCCCGAACCTGGTGGAGACCGCGAAGGGCTACATCAAGCACGAGCGGGAGACCCTGGAGGCGGTGATCCAGGCGCGCAACGCGGCGGTCCAGGCGCAGGGGCCGGCCAGCGCCAACCCGGGCGACCCGAACGCGATGCACAACCTGTCCGGCGCGGAGAACATGCTCACCGCGACCCTGGGCCGGCTGTTCGCGTTGAGCGAGGCGTACCCGGATCTGAAGGCCAACCAGAACATGATGCAGCTCTCCGAGGAACTGACCTCGACCGAGAACCGGGTCGCGTTCGCGCGCCAGGCCTACAACGACTCGGTGATGCACTACAACAACAAGCGCGAGGTCTTCCCGTCCAACATCTTCGCCGGCATGTTCGGGTTCCAGGCGGCGGCGCTGCTGGAGGTGGACTCGCCTGAGACGCGCGAGGTTCCGCGAATCTCCTTCTGACGCGACCCGCCCCTCGTTGTCATTGGACACGCGATGAACTTCTTCGAACGCCAGCACCAGGTCCGCAAGGTCTCCCATCGGCTGGTGTGGCTCTTCCTGCTGGCCGTGGCGGGCATCATCGTCGCGGTCGACCTGGCGGTGCTGGTCGGCTTCTCGCTGTACGCCCAGCCGCCGCAGACCATCGCCATGCTGCTCGGGGCGGTGAGCCTGGCCACCGGCCTGCTGATCGGCCTGACCTCCTGGGTCCGGATGCTGCTGCTGCGCGGCGGCGGCGGGGGCCGGATCGCCCAGAGCCTCGGCGGCGTGTACGTGGCCGAGGACACGACCGACCCGCAACTGCGGCGGTTGCGCAACGTGGTCGAGGAGATCGCGATCGCCTCCGGCACCCCGGTGCCCGAGCTGTATCTGCTGCCGAACGAGCCGGGAATCAACGCGTTCGCGGCCGGCTGGTCGCCGGCCGACGCCGCGGTCGCGGTCACCCGCGGCGCGCTGGAGCGGCTGAACCGCAACGAGTTGCAGGGCGTGATCGCGCACGAGTTCAGCCACGTCGTGAACGGCGACATGCGGCTGAACATCCGGCTGATGGGCCTGCTCTTCGGCATCCTGGCGCTCGCCGTGGTGGGGCGTTTCCTGCTGTACGGCGGCGGCGGGCGCGGCAAGAACGCCGTGCCGATCGTGATGATCGCGCTGGTGACGTTGGCCGCCGGGTACATCGGCGTGCTCGTCGGGCGGCTGATCAAGGCGGCCGTGTCGCGGCAGCGCGAGTACCTGGCCGACGCCTCGGCCGTGCAGTTCACGCGGCAGACCTCTGGGATCGCCGGCGCCCTGAAGAAGATCGGCGGCCTGGAGGCCGGCTCGAAACTGCGCAGCGGCAAGGTGGAAGACGTCAGCCACATGCTCTTCGGCGACGGCATGCGCCTGTCGTCCGCCTTCGCCACCCACCCGCCGTTGGTGCGGCGGATCCAGGTGCTCGAACCCTCGTTCAACCCGGCCGAGATGGAGCAGCTCAGCCAGCGGTGGGCGCAGCATCCGCCGTCCGGCCCGGCGGAGGACCAGGCGATGGGCCTGGCCGGCCCACCCGCTGCGGCCCCGGCGCCACCTCGCGCCGCGTCCAGTCCGGTGGCGGTGCGGCCGGAAGCCGTGATTGGCGCCGTCGGCGAGCCGACCGCCTCGTCGTACGAGCGTGGCGGGAACATCCTGCGCAGCATCCCCGACCAGTTCCAGGCGCGCGCCCGGCGCCCCGACACCGTCGTTCCGCTGATGCTCGGGCTGCTGATGTCGCCGCAGAACGAGGTGCGCCCGCGTCAGCACGCGGCCATCGCCGCCCGCCACGGGAAGCCGCTCGCCGACGCGGCGTGGCAGGACGCCGCCGCGTTGAGCGGGCTCGCGCCGACGTTGCGGCTGCCGCTGGCCGAGCTGGCGTTCTCGGCGCTGCGGCGGCGGTCCCAGCCCGAGCTGGAGCAGGTGATCGGCACGATCTCGGCGTTGATCCACGCCGACGGGCGGGTCGACGTCTTCGAGTACTGCCTGTCCGCGCTGTTGCACACCGAGCTGTACGAGCTGATGCACCACCGTCCGCCGTGGGGCGAGCAGCGTCGCCGGCTCGCGGCGAGCAAGGCGCAGGTCGCCGCGCTGCTCGCGGTGCTGGCCCGGGTGGGTGATCGCGATCCGCGGGCCGCCGAGGCCGCGTACCGGGCCGGGCTGGCCGCGGTGCTGCCAGGCGAGGCGATCCCGTACGCGCCGCCAGGTCAGGGGATCACCGCGCTCGACTCGGTGTGGCCCGCCCTGGACGGCCTCGACGGCGCCGAGAAGGCGCTGTTGGTGCAGAGCCTGGTCATCGTGATCGGCCACGACGGCGTGATGACCGTGCAGGAGGTCGAGCTGCTGCGCACCGTCTGCGGCGTGCTGCACTGCCCGCTCCCGCCGATGACCGACGACAGCAAGGTCGCGGGAGAGACCTCGGCGCCGGCCCGTCCGGCCGCCGCGCCACAGTAGGCGGGATCGAGACGTGCCCGCAAAATCTGTCGCGGCCAGCCGGGCGGGCTTCTACCGTGAGTCGTCATGAGCGTGGTGGCGGTGCGCCGGGTCGGCCCGGACGAGTGGCGCTCCTGGCGCGAGGTGCGGCTCGCCGCGCTGACCGACACCCCTGAGGCGTTCTCCTCGACCCTGGAGCGAGAGCTGACCTTCGACGAGCCGACCTGGCGGCAACGGCTCGACCCCGCCACAGGGGTCAGGGTCCTGGCGGTCGTGGACGAGGCTTTCGCCGGCCTGGTGGGCACGTACCTGCCGGAGGACGCCCCGGATCCGGAGCTGGTGAGTATGTGGATCCGGCCGGCATCGCGCGGCGCCGGGGCCGCGGGCGCATTGGTCGCTGAGGTGCTCGACTGGGCGCGGGAGCGGCGTCACGAGCGCGTCAAGCTGTGGGTGGTGGAGGACAACGAGCCGGCCCGGCGGCTGTACCAGCGCCACGGGTTCGTCTCGACGGGAGAGTTCATGCCGTACCCGCACCACCCCTGCCTGCGGGAGGAGCGGATGGTGCGTGCGCTCTAGCTGACGGCGGCGTGGACGCACGTCGTGTGGTCCGTTGACCGGGGCAGCGGAGATCCGTACGGTCGTCCGGCATGAGCGTCGTGTCGGCGAGGCGCGTCGGCCCCGATGACTGGCGAGCGTGGCGCGAGGTGAGGCTCGCGGCGCTCGCCGAGTCCCCGGAGGTGTTCCCGGCAGAGCTCACGCGGGCCCGCCGGTACGACGAGAGCGACTGGCGGGAGCGCCTGGATCCCGACTCGGGGGTGTGGGCGCTCGCCGTGGCCGGCGAGGATCTGGTCGGCCAGGTCGGCGCGTGGCTGCCGTTCGGCTCGATCCCGATGCTCGTGGGCCTGTGGGTGCGGCCCGCGTGGCGTGGTCGCGGAGTCGGTGACGTGCTCGTCGCCGAGGTGCTCGACTGGGCCCGCCAACGCAGTCACGGACGGGTCGACCTGTGGGTGCTGGAGCACAACGCGCCGGCTCGGCGGCTCTACGAGCGGCATGGCTTCACCGCAGTCAACGAGTACATGCCGTCCCCTGACCTTCCGCGAGCGCGTGAGCAGTTGATGGTCTGTCACATCGGTTCGTGACCGAGTCCGACACGCGGCGCCGGCGCCCGGTCAAATTCGACCGTCCCTTTTGGGGGGTACGGGATTGCCGCTGATTCCTCAACGCCGATATTGTGCGGGCTTGCCGGTTCACGGCGGACGATGGCGCGCGCGCCGGCCACTAACCCGTCGGGTTGCTCAGATGTGAGTACAGGAGCGTGTTGTGTTCGCTGACCTCTTGCCATGGCTGCTCTTGGGTCTGTTGTCACTGACCACGCTGGGGCTCGGCACCTGGCTCCTCGTGGGGCGTCAGCGCGGCGCCCGGCACGCGCCCAGGTCGCACGGCGACCGGTCCGCGGGCGGCCGCGTGGGCCCGCTCGCGGAGGCGCCGCTGGAGCCGCACCCGCAGACGCCGTACCTGCCCGCCTCCCCGGCGCGGTACGACCGCGAGTCCACCTACGACCGCGAGCCGAGGCGTCAGCCTGAGCCCGCGCTCGACCATGACCAGGGCCGCCACCACCAGGAGCGCCCGGTGTTCCCGGCCATGCCGCCGGAGGAGCGGGCGTTGACGTTCTCGGAGTCCAGCGGCTACTCGGACCCCGGCGGCCGGTCGATGGCCCGGATCGACATGCAGGCGCCAGACTCCGGCGCCCCGCCCCCGTTGCCGCGAAGACCGGCTCTCGGGTCGAGCTTCCCCCGCTCCCCGTCGCCGCGCCCTACGGCGATGATCCACGGGCAGGTCCGCGAGGCCGGCGGCGGCGTCATCGCGGGCGCTTCGCTGACGCTGATCGACCTCGCCGGCGGTCAGATCGGACGTGGCGCCACCGCGTCGGACGGCTCGTACAGCCTGCCCGTGCCCAGCGCCGGCAGCTACTTCCTGATCGCGCGGGCCCGGGCGCATCATCCGCAGGCCTCCACGGTGACGGTCGCCGAGCAGCCGGTGAGCCTGGCGATCGTGCTGACCGGCCTGGCCGAGCTGTCGGGCCTGGTGCGCGTCGCAGACAGCGACGAGCCCGTGCCCTCGGCGTTGGTGACGCTGCTGGACATGCGCGGCGAGGTGATCGACTCCACCAGCGCCGACCTGCACGGCAGGTACCGGTTCGCCGAGCTCGTCGGGGGCTCCTACACGCTCGCCGCCAGCGCTTCGCCGTTCCGGCCGGCCGCGCGGTTGGTCACCGTCTCCGACAGCGGCCCCACCGTCCAGGACATCGAGCTTTCGGCCGGCGCGTACCTGCGAGGCACGGCGCTGGGGGGCCGCGATCTGCGCCCGGTGCAGGACGCGCGCGTCACGCTGCTGGACGCCGAAGGCAACGTGGTGGGCGTGGTCCGGACCGACGCGTCCGGCGAGTACATGTTCAACGACGTGCCGGAGGGGCACTACACGCTCCAGGCGACGGGTTATCCGCCGGTGACGGCCAATCTGCAGGTGTTCA
Organism: Micromonosporaceae bacterium; assembly: GCA_009380105.1. Taxonomy (GTDB): domain Bacteria; phylum Actinomycetota; class Actinomycetes; order Mycobacteriales; family Micromonosporaceae; genus WHSM01. The sequence continues at coordinate 40,685 of WHSM01000002.1, read as the reverse complement.
GCGGCCGCAAACACGAGCACGATGTGGAGTTGAGGCACCCAGAGGACTGACGGGTCCACCCAGACTGACTTTGCGAGACGAGGAGCGAGTAGATGAGCAACGGCGCGGTCGGGGGCCACGGAGAGTTCATGGGCCAACCCGGCCAGCACCAGGTCCGGAACATGCCCCGACAGTCGATGATCGGCTCGCTGGGGCGTGGTGTGTCGGTGCAGGCGCAGACCAGCGACGACTGGCCGATACCGGAGGCCGTGGTCACGGTGATGGACCTGTCCGGCAACCAGGTGGCGCGGGCCGAGGCGAGCGATCGGGGCGAAGCCGCGACCCCGGCGTTGCCGCCCGGGGCGTACACGGTGATCGTGACGGCCCCGGGGTACACGCCGGCCGCGCGCACTGCGATCGTCACCGCCAGCGGCGGGGCGTCGCTCGGGGTCGTCGTGCTGCCACGCGCGGCCGACACGCAGCTTCCGCCGCCCGGGCTCTGGACCATCGACCCGGTGCACTCAAAGATCCTCGTCACGGCGCGGCACATCGGCCTGGCCAGCGTGCGGGGATGGCTGCGGGACGTGTCCGGCCAGATCCAGGTGGCCGAGCCGATCGAGCGCTCCACGGTGGAGGTGGAGATCAAGGCGGACAGCGTCGACACGGGCATCAAGATGCGCGACGACCACCTGCTTTCCGCGGACTTCCTGGACGTGGACAACTACCCGATCATCCGGTACCGCTGCGGTGGCGTCGCGCCGCAGGCAGACGACCGCTGGGTGATGAACGGGGAGCTGACGATCACCTCGATCACCCGAACGGTGCCGGTGCACATGACGTATCTCGGTGTGGGTCCGGACCCGTTCGGCGGCACCAGGATCGGGTTCCGCGCGACCGCCGAGCTGTATCGGGATGACTTCGCGATGAAGTACAACGACCTGGTGCGGGCCGGCATCGCGGTGGTGGGCGCGAAGCTGTACGTGGAGATGGACATCGAAGCGGTCCAGGGCGACACGCTGCCGATGTAGCGCCCGCCACCTGCGCCCTGGCGTCGTCGCGCCGGCGGTCTGGTCACACGCCGACGCGCCCGTCGCGGCGCAGCGCGGGCAGGCCGTGCCGGCGTCGCAGCGCCGTCCAGCCCAGGACGCCGCAGGCGATCGCCGCGCCCAGCGTCGCGAGCAGCGCCGGGTTGGACAGGCCGAGCAGCTTCAGGCCGCTGGCGAGCAGCACGACGGTCAGGGCGACCCGGACGAGGCCGCCGGGGGAGCGGGAGGAGAGTTGGGCGCCGAGCCACACCCCGGGCACGGAGCCCAGCAGCAGCGCCGCGGCCAGGCTCAGCTGGAAGTCGCCGAACAGCAGGTGGCCGAGCGCGGCCGCGGAGACCAGCGGCACCGCCTGCACCAGGTCGGTGCCGACCAGGTGAGACGGTTTCAGCAGCGGATAGAGCATCAGCAGCGCGATGATGATCAGCGAGCCGGAGCCGACGCTCGTCATCCCGACGATGAGCCCGCCAACCGCTCCCACCAACGCTGTCGGCAGCGGCTGGGCGCGGGTCACGTCTTCGGGTGGCGCGGCGCCTCCCGCCGCCTCCCGCCGCCGCGCGACCCCGTCGGCGAACTGGGTGCACGCCCGGAAGACCAGACCGGCCACAGCGATGAGCAGTGCGGCGCCGAGGGCGGTCTTGACGGCGGCCTGCAGCCGGTCGCCGTCACCGATCGCGCGCAGCACCAGGACACCGGCGAACGCGCCCGGCACGCTACCGACGCACAGCCAGCCGACCAGCGACCAGTTCACGGTGCGGCGGCGGATGTGCACCATCCCGCCGACAGGCTTCATCAGGGCGCTGACCACGAGGTCGCTGGAGACGGCGGTGAGCGGCGGAATGCCGAAGAAGAGCACGAGCACCGGGGTCATCAGCGCGCCGCCACCCATGCCGGTCAGGCCGACCACGATCCCGACGCCGAAGCCGGCCACCACGAGCACCCAGTCCATCCGACCGATTCTGAACCACTGGCCAGCGGATTGTCTACTATATCGATCGGAATTCCCGTATAGCGATGGCGTCGATCACCCGCGCGCCTGAATCGACCGGGTCCGGTCACCAGCCTCTGGCGCGCCACTCCGGAATCGCTGGCCGCTCGACGCCGAGGGTGGAGTCGTCGCCGTGGCCTGGGTAGAACCAGGTCTCGTCAGGCAGCCGGTCGAAGAGCTTGTGCTCGACGCCGTCGATGAGAGACCTGAATCGCTCGGCGTCCCCCCAGGTGTTGCCGACCCCGCCCGGAAACAGCGAGTCGCCGGTGAACAGGTGCGGCGTGCCCTCCGGATCCTGATAGAGCAGCGCGATCGAGCCCGGGGTGTGGCCGACGAGATGGATCGCCTCCAGCTCGCAGGCGCCGACCGGGATCCGCGCGCCGTCCTCCACCGTCTCCGACGCCACAGGCAACTCCGGCGCGTCGAGGCGGTGCGCCACCGTCCGGGCGCCGGTCGCCTGCGTGACCTCGGCGAGCGCCTGCCAGTGGTCGGCGTGCTGGTGGGTGGTGACCACCGCCGCGAGGCCGCCGTCGCCGATCAGGTCGAGCAGCCGGTCGGCCTCGTTCGCCGCGTCGATCAGCACCTGATCGTTGGTGCGCGCGCATCGCAGCAGGTACGCGTTGTTGTCATGCGGCCCGACCGAGAGCTTCGTGATGGTCAGCTCGGGCAGCTCGCGGACCTCCGCCGGTCCGCCAGGGGAGACCTTTCCCGTGTACGTCATGACAGCCAGGCTAGAGCAGGCGGCGTCACCGCCAGGCTGGGACCGGCGGCAGCGGGCCCTCCGGCCCGACCGTCAGGTCGGAGCCGTCGGAGCGCCCGATCAGCCACGCGGCGATGCCGTGAGACGGCCCTTCGACGACCGGTCCGTCCTCGCCGATCGCGAGGTCGCGCCCCAGGTCCAGCGCCCGGAGGACGGCCCGCAACGCGTCGGACCGGCCGGCGAAGTCGGCAGCGACTTCCCGCAGCAGGTGCTGCGAGAAGGTGTCCGACCAGGCGGAGACCGGGTAGCCGGCGTTCAGGTCGACATGGTGGATCTCCACCTCGCGGAGCCGGCCCCAGACCAGCGTGGCGGCCACCACGTGGCGCCCGCCTCGGGTGCGCACGCGCGCCGCCCACGCCTCGGCCGGCGTCTCATCGGCCATGGCGGCGAAGCGGCCGGCCGAGGCGTCCAGGTCCTCCAGCTGCGCCGCTGCCGGTCGCGGCGCCCCCGCCTCGATGTCGGCGTCGCGCTGCTCCTGGCTTGCGTACTGCGGAGTCTCCACCCCGGTGCGGGCCCAGGTCAGCAGGTTGCACAGGCTGTCGGCGTTGCGCGCCACGTGCGCCAGCACGTGCCCCCGGCTCCAACCCGGCAGCAGCGACGGCGCCGCGAGGTCGAGGTTGGTCAGCCCGCGGACGGTGTTCAGCAGCCGCGTCGTCGCGCGTTCCAGGTCGGGGAGCAGCACCAGGGGATCCATGGCGAGACGGTACAACGCGGCCGTGGAGGCGAGCGCAAATTCGCTTTCCGTGACGGCGGCGGAGTCGTAGCGTTCTGATCACCACCGGGAGGGAGCCACCCTCCACGGGCGGCGATCCTGCGGACAAGGAGGTGGTGGGGATGACCGCAGCTGGTCGATCTGCATGCCGCCACAGCCGCGGGCGCCGTTGATCCGACGCGTACGGGGGCGCCCGCCCGAACCAGAGGGTGTCCATTCTCATGACGTTCGATCTCGCGTCCCTCGGTTGGGACGATTCCTTCGCCGCCGCGTACCGACCGCATGACCTCCGCGGTCAGCAGCCGGCCCGGGTGAGCCGGGTCGACCGGGGCGTCTGCACTGTGCTGACCCGGAACGGGTCGCTGAGAGCGAGCCTCGCCGGCCGGATGCTCTGCGCGATCGCCGACGATCCGCTGCGACTGCCGTGCGTCGGCGACTGGGTCGTCGCGCGCACCTGGCCGGACGACCGCGTCACGGTCGAGGCGGTGCTGCCGCGGCGGTCCGCTGTGGTCCGCAACAGCGCCGCCCGCGATTCTCTGGGGCAGGTGCTGGCCGCCAACCTCGACATCGCCGCCGTCGTGGAGCCGATGGAGCCGAGCCCGGACAGCGGCCGGGTCGAGCGGCTGCTGGCGCTAGCGCACAAGTCCGGCGCGCAGCCGGCCGTGATCCTCACGAAATCCGACCTCGCGGCGGACCCGCGGGCCGTCGCCGAGCAGGTCGCGGACGCCGCGCCCGGCGTCCCGGTCCACGCGGTGAGCGCCGCGACCGGCGACGGCATGGCGGAGCTGCGAGGGTTCCTCGGCGCCGGGACGACCGCGCTGCTCGGCCCGTCCGGCTGCGGCAAGTCGAGCCTGGTCAACGCGCTCGCCGGCGCGACCGTGATGGCGACGCGGCCGCGGAGGGTCGACCGCAAGGGGCGCCACACGACCACGTACCGGGCCCTGGTCCCAATGCCCAGCGGCGGCGCGGTCCTGGACACTCCCGGGCTGCGCGCGGTGGGCCTGTTCGACACCGGCCCCGGGCTGGAGCGCGCCTTCGCCGACATCGAGGTGCTGGCCGCCGGCTGCCGTTTCGCCGACTGCGTGCACGATCAAGAACCTGATTGCGCGGTACGAGCGGCGATCGACTCCGGCGACCTGCCCGCCCGGCGGCTGGCCAGCTGGCGCAAACTGCGACGCGAGCACGCCTGGGAATCTCGCCGCCGGCGCGGTCGTTGAGTCAGCCGGGGGCAGCCTGTGGCGGCGCTCCGGGGAAAAATGTCAGAGGGCGCGGATACAGTGGCCCACCGGTGTGCTGACGCATCCGGCCGCCCTGGCGAGCGCCGTGACACGCGCCCTGGCGGAGGCCGACTCGAGACATAAGAGCAGGGGACAGTGGCCGATCGACTCATCGTTCGTGGGGCGCGGGAGCACAACCTGCGCGACGTCAACCTTGACCTGCCGAGAGACGCGCTGATCGTCTTCACCGGCCTGTCCGGCTCGGGAAAGTCGAGCCTCGCTTTCGACACCATCTTCGCCGAGGGGCAGCGGCGGTACGTGGAGTCGCTGTCGGCGTACGCGCGGCAGTTCCTCGGCCAGATGGACAAGCCGGACGTCGACTTCATCGAGGGACTGTCCCCGGCCGTCTCGATCGACCAGAAGTCGACCTCCCGCAACCCTCGCTCCACGGTCGGCACCATCACCGAGATCTACGACTACCTCCGGCTGCTGTTCGCCCGGGTCGGCGAGCCGCACTGTCCCAACTGCGGCCGTCCCATCAGCCGGCAGACCCCGCAGCAGATCGTGGACCGGGTGCTCGCGATGCCGGAGGCGACCCGCTTCCAGGTGCTCGCCCCCGTGGTGCGGGGCCGCAAAGGGGAGTACGTCGACCTGTTCGGCGAGCTGCAGTCCAAGGGGTACGCCCGGGTCCGGGTCGACGGCGTCGTGCACCCGCTGACAGAGCCGCCGAAGCTGGAGAAGCACAAGAAGCACGCCATCGAGGTGGTGGTGGACCGGCTCACCGCCAAGGCGAGCGGAAAGCAGCGGCTCACCGACTCGATCGAGACCGCCCTCGGCCTGGCCGGCGGCATCGTGGTCCTGGACTTCGTGGATCTCCCCGAGAATGACGAGCACCGGGAGCGGATGTTCTCCGAGCACCTGGCGTGCCCGGAGTGCGAGCTGTCGTACGAGGCCCTCGAACCCCGGTCGTTCTCGTTCAACTCGCCGTACGGCGCCTGCGCGACCTGCACCGGCATCGGCACGCGCAAGGAGGTCGACCCGGAGCTGCTGGTGCCCGACCAGGAGCGCAGCCTGGCCGAGGGCGCGATCCAGCCGTGGGCGTCCAAGCACCACCTCGAGTACTTCCTGCGCCTGTTGACGGCGCTCGGCGAGAGCCTCGGCTTCGACGTCGACACGCCGTGGCGGAAGCTGCCGGCGCGGGCGCAGAAAGCGATCCTGCACGGCGCCGACACCAAGGTGCACGTGCACTACCGCAACATGCATGGCCGGGAGCGGTCGTACTACGCGACCTTCGAGGGCGTGGTGTCGTGGATCGAGCGGCGGCACGCCGAGACGGAGTCGGACTGGAGCCGCGACCGGTACGAGGGCTACATGCGCGACGTGCCGTGCCCGGCCTGCGGCGGCTCGCGCCTCAAGCCGGAAGTGCTCGCGGTGACGATCGGCGGCAGGAACATCGCAGAGGTGTGCTCGCTGGCGATCGGGGAGTGCGCCGAGCTGCTGGGCGACCTCAGGCTGAACCAGCGACGGCGGATGATCGCCGAGCGGGTGCTCAAGGAGATCACGGCCCGGCTGCGGTTCCTGGTCGACGTGGGCCTGGACTACCTGTCCCTGGACCGGGCGTCGGGCACGCTGTCCGGGGGCGAGGCGCAGCGGATCCGGCTCGCCACCCAGATCGGCTCGGGCCTGGTCGGGGTGCTGTACGTGCTGGACGAGCCCTCGATCGGGCTGCACCAGAGGGACAACCACCGGCTGATCGAGACCCTGGTGCGGCTGCGCGACCTGGGCAACACGCTGATCGTGGTGGAGCACGACGAGGACACGATCCGCACCGCGGACTGGGTGGTCGACATCGGCCCGGGCGCCGGTGAGCACGGCGGCCGGATCGTGCACGCCGGCACCGTCGACGAGCTGCTGGCCAACGAGGCCTCGCTGACCGGCGCGTACCTGGCGGGCCGCAAGCAGATCCCGACCCCGGCGATCCGCCGGCCGCAGACTTCGGGCCGGGAGCTGGTGGTGCAGGGCGCCAAGGAGCACAACCTGCGCAACATCGACGTGACGTTCCCGTTGGGCCAGTTCATCGCGGTCACCGGGGTCTCCGGCTCCGGGAAGTCCACGCTCGTCAACGACATCCTGTACGCGGTGCTGGCGAACCAGATCAACGGGGCGCGGATCGCGCCTGGCCGGCACACCCGGATCACGGGAGTCGACCTGGTGGACAAGGTGGTCGGCGTGGACCAGTCGCCGATCGGCCGCACCCCGCGCTCGAACCCCGCGACGTACACGGGAGTCTTCGACCACGTGCGGAAGCTGTTCGCGCAGACCACCGAGGCGAAGATCCGCGGCTACCAGCCGGGCCGGTTCTCGTTCAACGTCAAGGGCGGCCGCTGCGAGGCGTGCGCCGGCGACGGCACGATCAAGATCGAGATGCAGTTCCTGCCGGACGTGTACGTGCCCTGCGAGGTGTGCCACGGCGCCCGGTACAACCGCGAGACGCTCGAAGTGCACTACAAGGGCCGGACCATCGCCGAGGTGCTGGACATGCCGATCGAGGAGGCGGCCGGCTTCTTCGAGGCGATCCCGGCGATCCACCGGCATCTGAAGACCCTGGTCGACGTGGGGCTCGGCTACGTCCGGCTGGGCCAGCCGGCGCCGACGCTCTCCGGCGGTGAGGCCCAGCGGGTCAAGCTCGCCAGCGAGCTGCAGAAGCGCTCCACCGGCCGCACCGTGTACGTGCTCGACGAGCCGACGACCGGCCTGCACTTCGAGGACATCCGCAAGCTGCTCGGCGTGTTGACCCGCCTGGTCGACGCCGGCAACACGGTGATCGTGATCGAGCACAACCTCGAGGTGATCAAGACCGCTGACTGGTTGATCGACCTCGGGCCGGGCGGCGGCAGCGCAGGCGGCTTGGTGGTGGCCGCCGGCGCCCCGGAAGAGGTAGCCGAGGCGTCGGAGAGCCACACGGGGGCGTTCTTGCGGCGCTGCCTCGGCTTGAGCGGCGAGGCCGACGATGGCGGCGGCGGTCCGGCCGTGGCGCGGGCCAGGAAGGCCAACGGGAAGGGCCGTGCGGCGAGAAAGCTCGTCGCAGCGCAATCCCGTTGAGCCCTTTCTCCGTACTACCAGGTGTTGGCGCCTGGCGGGCTCACACGCGGTTCTCAGGCAGGAACGGTAGAACGCACGACTGCACGGTGACCATGGCTGGCGAGAGGAGAAGCGCTGATGGGTGCGGCCAAGCGACGGACGGTTCTGTTGGGTGTGGGCGCGGCGGGCGTCTCGGCGGCGGCAGCCGCCTGCGGCTCGGACGGCCAGGACACCTCCGGGGCCGACAAGAGCTCCCCTCCACCGGCTGAATCGCCGGCTGACGACGGCCCAGCTGCCCTGGCGACACTGGACGACGTGCCGGTAGGCGGCGGCGTGGTCCTGAGCGGCGAAGGGGTCGTGCTGACGCAGCCGACCGAAGGCGAGGTCAAAGGCTTCAGCGCCAAGTGCACCCACAAGGGCTGCACCCTCGCGAGCGTCACCAGCGGCATGATCAACTGCACCTGTCACGGGAGCAGGTTCAACGCCGCCGACGGGTCGGTCGAACATGGCCCCGCGACGAGGTCACTGCCCGAGGTGAAGGTCAAGGTGGAGGGCGACGAGGTCTTCCGCGCCTAGCCGCCGGGCGAGCACTACGGCACGCCGGCCAGCCGGAGCAGCGCGGTCACGGCGGCCGCCGCCATCACCACGACCACGAACGGCGCCCGCCGCCACGCCGCGAGCGCGGCGACCGCGACTCCGATCACCCGGGCCCAGCCGGCGAACTCGGCAGCCGAGTACAGCGTCGCCGTCGCGACCAGCGCGGCAAGCAGGGCGATCGCGGGCAGCCGCAGCCATTCCTGGCGTTCCTCGGAGAGTTCGATCCGGTCGCCCAGCAGCGGCCCGGCGAGGCGGAAGGCGTACGTGCCGGCGGCGAGCAGCAGGATCGCGGTGAGCGTCATGGTCTGCCTCCCTCGGGAGCGAGCGGGGCCGGGGCGTCGCCCTCGCCCGGGGTCGTGTCGCCGCGGGGCACGGGCGCAGGGCGTGCGAACAGAGCGACGGGAAGCGCGACGAGGGCGAGCAGCACCGGCACGCCCGCGGGCAGCACCGGCGTGGCCGCCAGAGCGATGACCGCGCCGCCGGCCGCGACGGCGCGGGCCCGGCGATTCCGCAGCGCCGGCAGCAGCAGCGCGAGCAGGGCCGCCGGGAACGCCGCGTCCAGGCCGAGGGCGGCCGGATCGCCGAGCCGGGCGCCTGCCACGGCGCCGACGGGCACCGCGATGTTCCAGCTCACGAAGAGCGTTGCCCCGGTGGTCCAGTACGCGACCCGCCGCCGGCGCGGGTCGGACTCGGCGAGGGCGTACGCCACGTTCTCGTCGACCATCAGATGGCTGCCGACCAGCCGGGTCGCCCAACGGCGTCCCAGCACGTCGCCCACGGCGAGCCCGAAGGGCAGATGACGGGCGTTGAGCAGCACCCCGGCCACAGCCGCCAGCAGGGCGCTGCCGCCGGTGGCGACGATCGCCACAGCGGCGAACTGCGAGCCGCCGGCGAAGACGAGCACCGACATCGCGACCGCGAGCCACGGCGACAGCCCGGCGGCCGCGGCGATGGCGCCGAACGAGCAGCCGACGACGAACACCGCGGCGCCCAACGCCGCGGCGTTGCGCGCCAGGTCAGGGTCCACTGTTCGCCATATCGAACGCATAGACTCCGATACTGAACAGCAGTGCGCTGTTCGTCAAGGCGAACAAACTGTTCTGTGAGGCGACCATGCAGGATGCCGGCAGCAAGCCGCGCGGCGTGCCGCTGGAAGTGATCTCGGCCGCGCTGCGCCGGGAACGCGGCCGCGCCGGCCTGTCCCTGACCGAGCTGGCCAAGCGCGCGAAGATCGCCAAGTCCACGCTGTCGCAGCTCGAAGCCGGCGCGGGAAACCCGAGCGTCGAGACGCTGTGGGCGCTCGGCGTCGCGCTCGGCGTGCCGTTCAGCCGCCTGGTCGATCCGCCGGTCCCGCCGGTGCGGGTGGTGCGGACCGGCGAGGGCATGAGCGTGCCGTCGGACCAGGCCAACTTCACCGGCACGCTGCTCGCCTCCAGCCCGCCCGGCGTCAGACGCGACGTCTACGTCATCGCCATGGAGCCGGGCGCGGCACGCCACGCGGAGGCGCACATCCCGGGCAGCGTGGAGCACCTGATCGTGATCTCCGGGCGGCTCCGCGTCGGCCCGGTCGACGGCCTGGTCGAGCTCGGGCCCGGCGACTACGTCAGCTTCCCCGGAGACGTGCCGCACCGGTACGAGGCGCTAGCACCCGGCTCGCGCGCCGCCATGGTGATGGAGCACGTCTAGCGTTCTGCGCGGCAAGTGACCCGCCCAGCCCGACGCGATCATGACCGGCGGCGTGAGTAGGCTCGTGACGTGCCAGATCCGTCGCGCTATCGACCCGCCCCGGGGACGGTGCCGGACGGGCCCGGGGTGTACCGGTTCCGCGCCCCCGACAGCAGGGTTGTCTACGTCGGCAAGGCCAAGAGCCTGCGCAGCCGGCTCAACTCGTACTTCGCCGACTTCACCGGGCTCGCGCCCCGCACCCAGCAGATGGTCAGCACCGCGTCGTCGGTGGACTGGGTCGTGGTCGGCACCGAGGTGGAGGCGCTGCAGCTGGAGTACTCCTGGATCAAGGAGTACGACCCGCGCTTCAACATCCGCTACCGGGACGACAAGAGCTATCCCTACCTCGCCGTCACCGTCGGAGAGGAGTACCCGCGGCTGCAGGTGATGCGTGGCGCCAAGCGCAAAGGGGTGCGCTATTTCGGGCCGTACGCGCACGCCTGGGCGATCCGGGAGACCCTGGACCTGCTGCTGCGCGTGTTCCCGGCGCGCACCTGCTCGGCCGGGGTGTTCAAGCGGGCCCGGCAGATCGGCCGGCCGTGCCTGCTCGGCTACATCGGCAAGTGCTCCGCCCCGTGCGTGGACCGGGTGTCCGCCGAGGAGCACCGCGCGATCGTGGACGACTTCTGCGACTTCATGGCCGGCCGTGCCGATCCGATGATCAAGCGGGTCGAACGGGAGATGCGCGCCGTCTCCGACGAGCTGGACTTCGAGCGCGCGGCCCGGCTGCGCGACGACCTGGCCGCGCTGCGCCGCGCCATGGAGAAGCAGGCCGTGGTGCTCGCCGACGGAGCCGACGCCGACGTGGTGGCCTTCGCCGAAGACCCCCTGGAGGCGGCGGTCCGGGTGTTTCACGTGCGCGGCGGCAGGGTGCGGGGCGAGCGCGGCTGGGTGGTGGAGAAGGTCGAGGACCTGTCCACCGCCGACCTGGTGCACCATTTCTGCTCCCAGGTGTACGGCGAAGGCGCCGTGGACAACGGCAACGGCATCCCGAAAGAGGTGCTGGTCCCCGCGCTGCCGGACGACGCGGACGCGCTCGCCGACTGGCTGTCCAAGCTGCGCGGCAGCCGGGTCCGGCTGCGGACGCCGCAGCGCGGCGACAAGCGCGACCTGCTGCAGACCGTGGCGCGCAACGCCGAGCAGGCCCTGGCCCAGCACAAACTGCGCCGCGCCAGCGACCTGACCGCCCGCGGCAAAGCGCTGCAGGAGATCGCCGACGCGATCGGGATGGACTCCGCGCCGCTGCGGATCGAGTGCTACGACGTCTCGCAGATCCAGGGCAGCGACGTCGTCGCCAGCATGGTGGTCTTCGAGGACGGGCTGCCGCGCAAGAGCGAGTACCGCAGGTTCTCGGTGCGCGGTCGGGGGTCCGGCGGCACAGATGATGTCTCCGCTCTGAGCGAGGTGCTGCGGCGCCGGTTCTCGCGCTATCTGGAGGCGCGTGCCGAGACCGGCGAGCTCGACGACATGCGCAACGGCGACACCGGCGACCAGGGGGACAACGGCTCCCCGGGCCCCGGCGCGCCGGGGATCGATCCCCAGACGGGCCGGCCCCGCAAGTTCGCGTACCCGCCGCAGCTGGTGATCGTCGACGGGGGAGCGCCGCAGGCCAACGCCGCCGGGCAGGTGCTCGCCGACCTGGGCGTCGACGACATCGCCGTGTGCGGGCTGGCCAAAGCGCGCGAAGAGGTGTGGCTGCCGCTGGGGGAGCACCCGGTGGTGCTGTCGCGCACCTCGGAAGGGCTCTATCTGCTGCAGCGGATCCGCGACGAGGCGCACCGTTTCGCGATCGCGTACCACCGGGCCCGGCGGTCGAAGCGGATGACGGCCTCGGCGTTGGACTCGGTCCCGGGGCTCGGCGAGCACCGCCGAAAGGCTCTTCTGAGGCAGTTCGGGTCGTTGAAGCGCCTGAAGGCTGCCAGCATCGAGGAGGTCGCCACGGTGCCGGGGGTCGGGCGGCGCACCGCCGAGGCGGTGGTGGTGGCGTTGGCAGGGGACGCGACGTCCGGGAGCACGCCCGCAGCGGAGGATGGTGGGGAGACCAGGCCCAGTGAAAGGGAGAAAGGTGACGGAGCCGACGGCCGGCCAGCAGCCGGCGCAGACGCCCAGTGACGCGCTCGTCTCCGAGGAGGCGCCGCCGCCGGACGCGGTGTCACCGCCGGCGGATGCGGTGTCGCCAGCCGACGCCGCCGCCCCGGAGCGCTCCGCGATGGACCTGGTGATCGTCACCGGCATGTCCGGCGGGGGTCGCAGCACTGTGGCGCGCGCGCTGGAGAACGTGGGCTACTACGTGGTGGACAACCTGCCGCAGGCGCTGCTGGTGACCATGGCGGAGCTGGCGTACCGTTCCGGCGGCTCCGCCCGGCGCACGGCGATGGTGCTGGACGTGCGCAGCCGCGCGTACTCCACAGACCTGCCGCGCGCGGTCCGGGCCCTGCGGGACCGCGGCTTCCACCCGAGGGTGGTCTTCGTCGACGCCGGCACCGACGCTTTGATCCGCCGGTTCGAGAAGGTGCGCCGGCCCCACCCGCTGCAGGCCGGCGGCCGCCTGGTCGACGGCATCGCCGCCGAGCGGGAGCTGCTGCGCGAGGCCCGGGAAGAGGCCGACGTGCTGATCGACACCAGCCAGCTCAACGAGAACCAGCTCCGCGGCCGGGTGGAGGAGATGTTCTCCCACCCGGAGGCGCGCGCGCTCCGGCTGACCGTGCTCTCCTTCGGATTCAAGTACGGCGTGCCGCCGGACGCGGACTTCGTCGTCGACGCGCGGTTCCTGCCGAACCCGTACTGGGTGCCGGAGCTGCGCGACCACAGCGGCCGGGAGCCGGCGGTGAGCAAGTACGTGCTAAGCCAGGTCGGCGCTGACGAGTTCCTCGACGGGTACGCCCGCCTGCTGACCAGCGCGGCGCCCGGCTTCGAGCGGGAAGGCAAGCGCTATCTCGCCGTGGCGGTCGGCTGCACTGGAGGCAAGCACCGGAGCGTGGCGATCGCCGAGGAGCTGGCCTCACGGCTACGCGACGCGGACCTGGCGGCCCACGCGGAACACCGCGACCTCGGACGAGAATGAGGTCCGGCGGCGCCCGCCTGATGAGAGGGGCTCCATGAAGGCAGAAGGAGTCAAGGCCGTCGCGTTCGGCGGGGGCCACGGGCTGTGGGCGACGCTGCGGGCGTTGCGCGCGCTGGCTGGGGTCGAGATCACCGCCGTGGTCACGGTGGCGGACGACGGCGGGTCCTCGGGGCGACTGCGCGCCGAACGGGGCAGCCTGCCACCGGGCGACCTACGCCAGGCGCTCGCCGCGCTCGCCGCCGCCGACGACAGCGGCGAGTTGAGCAGCCGGCTGTTCCAGCACCGCTTCTCGGGCGACGACGCGTTGGGCGGGCACGCGGTGGGCAACCTGGTGCTGGTGGGCCTGCTGGAGCTGGTGGGCGACCCGGTGGCCGCGCTGGAGCACGCCGGGCGGATGCTGCGGGCGCAGGGCCGGGTGCTGCCGATGTCGCGGGTGCCGCTCAGCATCGAGGCCGACGTGCTGGGGGCCGATCCGGCGCGCCCCGGCGACGTGGCGGAGGTGCGGGGTCAGCACGAGGTCGCGGTCACCGCCGGCCGGGTGCGCGAGGTGCGGCTGACGCCGGCCGCACCGCCGGCGTGCGCCGAGGCCATCGCCGCCGTGGCCGACGCCGACTGGCTGCTCTTCGGCCCCGGCTCCTGGTACACCAGCGTGATCCCGCATCTTCTGGTTCCCGATCTGGCCGACGCCATCGCCAAGACGGACGCCCGTAGACTCGTGATCCTCAATCTGGCCGAGGAGGCCGAGACCGCGGGTCTGTCCCTGGCCGATCACCTGCGAGCGCTGTCGCTGCACGCGGCGGACCTGCGGTTGGACGCGGTCCTCGCGGACGGATTAGCCGTAGCAGATCCCGAGCCGGTCCGACTTGCGGCAGAATCGCTGAGTGCCCGACTCGTCCTCGCCCCCGTCGCCGCGGCGGGCGAGCGCGCTCGGCACGACCCTGCCGCGCTCGCGGCTGCGCTGCAGCCGATTCTCGGCTCCGACGATGGATCCGTGCTCGCACGCTCCGTGGCCGGGGCGGCGTGCTCCGACACTGCCGATGAGGCCGTACAACCCGAGGTGAACAACTAGATGGCGATGACCGCTTCGGTGAAGGACGAGCTGAGCCGCGTGGACGTCGGGAAGCCCTGTTGCCGCAGGGCGGAGATGTCGGCGCTGCTGAGGTTCGCTGGGGGCTTGCACATCGTCGGCGGCCGAGTGGTGGTCGCCGCTGAGCTCGACACCGGCGCCGTGGCGCGCCGGTTGCGGCGTGACATCGCGGAGGTGTACGGCTACCCCAGCGAGGTGCACATCCTGGCTCCCGGCGGGATGCGCAAGGTGAGCCAGTACACGGTGCGGGTGGTCAAGGACGGCGAGCTGCTGGCGCGTCAGACGGGGCTGCTGGACGTCCGGGGCCGCCCGGTGCGAGGGCTGCCGCCGCACGTGGTCTCGGCCGGCGTGTGCTGCGCGGTGGCCGCCTGGCGCGGCGCGTTCCTGGCGCACGGCTCCCTCACCGAGCCGGGTCGCTCCTGCGCGCTGGAGATCACCTGCCCGGGGCCGGAGGCGGCGCTCGCGCTGGTCGGCGCGGCGCGGCGGATCGGGATCTCCGCCAAGGCGCGTGAGGTGCGCGGCGCGGAACGCGTGGTGATCAAGGACGGGGACGCGATCGCCGCCCTGCTCACCCGCCTCGGCGCGCACGCCAGCGTCCTCACCTGGGAGGAGCGGCGGGTACGCCGTGAGGTGCGCGCCACCGCGAACCGGCTGGCCAACTTCGACGACGCCAACCTGCGCCGGTCGGCTCGCGCCGCGGTGGCCGCGGCCGCGCGGGTGAGCCGGGCGTTGGAGATCCTCGGCGACGCGCCGGAGCACCTGGTGGCCGCCGGCAAGCTGCGGGTCGAGCACAAGCAGGCGTCGCTGGAGGAGTTGGGCGCGCTCGCCGACCCGCCGTTGACCAAGGACGCGATCGCCGGCCGCATCCGCCGCCTCCTGGCCCTAGCCGACAAGCGCGCGGAAGAGCTGGGCCTCCCCGACACCGAGTCAGCCGTCACCCCAGAAATGCTCGCCCCCTGACGCAGAGCTACTCGCTCGTACCGTGGGAGGTTGCGGCCCTCACGCCAGCGGGTACCCGGTGCTTGGGTAGGGTCGCGAATGGTTGGCGATGGGGCCGGCCACCCGCGTAGGCAGCTGGCCCGACGGGCCGGCGGACAACTCGAGGGGATGCGTCGAGGTGACCATCAGAGTAGGCATCAACGGCTTCGGCCGGATCGGCCGTAACTTCTACCGGGCCGCGCTTGCCCAGGAGGCGGACATCGAGCTGGTCGCCTTCAACGATCTCGGCGACATTCCGACCTTCGCCCACCTGCTGAAGTACGACTCGATCCTGGGCCGTCTGCCGTACGAGGCGAAGGCCAGCGGCGACGAGCTGATCGTCAACGGGAAGGCCATCAAGGGCTTCGCCGAGCGCGACCCCGCCAAGCTGCCGTGGGACGACCTCGGCGTCGACGTGGTGGTCGAGTCGACCGGGTTCTTCACCGACGCCACCAAGGCGAAGGCGCACATCGACGGCGGCGCCAAGAAGGTGATCATCTCGGCGCCTGCCAAGAACGAGGACCTCACAATCGTGCTCGGCGTCAACGACGACCAGTACGACCCCGCGAAGCACACGATCATCTCCAACGCGTCCTGCACCACCAACTGCCTCGCCCCGATGGCGAAGGTGCTGCACGACACGTTCACGATCGAGCGCGGCCTGATGACGACGATCCACGCGTACACCCAGGATCAGAACCTCCAGGACGGCCCGCACTCCGACCTGCGCCGGGCGCGCGCGGCGGCGACGAACATCGTCCCGACCTCCACCGGCGCCGCGAAGGCGATCGGCCTGGTGCTGCCGGACCTGCAAGGCAAGCTGGACGGGTACGCGCTGCGGGTGCCGATCCCCACCGGCTCGGCCACTGACCTGACCGTCACGGTCTCTCGCGACACGACCGTGGACGAGGTCAACGCCGCGATGAAGGCCGCCGCCGACGGCCCGCTCAAGGCCGTCCTCACCTACACCGAGGACCCGATCGTCTCCGCGGACATCGTCACCGACCCGGCGTCCTGCATCTTCGACTCCGGCCTGACCAAGGTGATCGGCGACCAGGTGAAGATCGTCGGGTGGTACGACAACGAGTGGGGCTACTCCAACCGCCTGGTCGACCTGGTCAAGCTGGTCGGCAGCTGACCCCAGAGGGAGCGCATGCGTACTATCGACGACCTGCTCGCTGAGGGTGTGACGGGTCGGCGCGTCTTGGTGCGCGCCGACCTCAACGTCCCACTCGACGGCGCGGAGATCACAGACGACGGCCGGATCCGGGCGGTGCTGCCGACGCTGAAGGCGCTGTGCGACGCCGGCGCGCGAGTCGTGGTCTGCTCGCACCTGGGCCGTCCACTCAGCCAACCGCTCGGCCAGCCGAGGAGCGCACCGGACCCGAAGTACTCGTTGGCGCCGGTGGCCGCGCGGCTGAGCGCCCTGCTGGGCGCCGAGGTGGCGTTCGCGACCGACACGGTCGGCGACTCGGCGCGGCGCGCCGTGGACGGGCTCACCGACGGCCAGGCAGCGCTGCTGGAGAACCTGCGGTTCAACCCGGGGGAGACCAGCAAGGACGACACCTCGCGCCGGGAGTTCGCCGAGCGGTTGGCGAGCTTCGCCGACGCGTACGTCGACGACGCGTTCGGCGCGGTGCACCGCAAACACGCCAGCGTGCACGACGTCGCGGCGCTCCTGCCGCGCTACGCCGGTGGCCTGGTGCTGCGCGAGGTGGAGGTGCTGCGGCAGCTCACGACAGACCCGAAGCGGCCGTACGTCGTCGTGCTCGGCGGCGCGAAGGTCTCCGACAAGCTCGCGGTGATCGACAACCTGCTGCCGCAGGTGGACACGCTGCTCATCGGCGGCGGCATGTGCTTCACGCTGCTCGCGGCCCAGGGCCATGGCGTGGGCGACTCGCTACTCGAGGAAGACCAGATCGAGACCAGCAAGCGGCTGCTGTCGCAGGCGGGCGACAAGATCGTGTTGCCGACCGACATCGTGGTCGCCCAGGACATCGCCGACGACACCGAGACTCGAGTGGTTCCCGCGGATGGTGTCGAGGCCGGCTGGAAGGGCCTGGACATCGGCCCGCAGAGTGTCGAGGCGTTCCGGCAGCGGCTGGACGGCGCCGCGACGGTGTTCTGGAACGGCCCGATGGGCGTCTTCGAGGTCGCGCCGTTCGCGGCCGGCACCAAGGCCGTGGCGGAGGCGGTCTCCGAGGTCGCCGGCCTCTCGGTGGTCGGCGGCGGCGACTCGGCGGCGGCGGTGCGCGCGCTGGGCCTCGACGAGCAGGCGTTCGGCCACATCTCGACCGGCGGCGGGGCGTCGCTGGAGTACCTGGAAGGCAAGACCTTGCCCGGTCTTGCCGCGCTGGAGGCGTAGATGGCGAAGGCAGAGCCGCGCAGGCCGCTGATCGCCGGCAACTGGAAGATGAACCTCAACCACTTCGAGGCGATTCACCTGGTCCAGAAGCTGGCGTTCACGCTCACCGAGAAGCACCTAGCGGAGGTGGACGTGACGGTGCTGCCGCCGTTCACCTGCCTGCGCAGCGTGCAGACCGCGGTGGACGGCGACAAGCTGCTCATCTCGTACGGGGCGCAGGACCTCTCCCCGCACGAGAAGGGCGCCCACACCGGAGATGTCTCCGGGGCGATGCTGGCCAAGCTCGGCTGCTCGTACGTGGTGGTCGGCCACTCGGAGCGGCGGCAGCACCACGCCGAGGACGACGCGCTCGTCAACGCCAAGGCCAAGGCCGCGCTGAAGCACGAGATCACGCCGATCGTGTGCGTCGGCGAAGGCCTGGACGTGCGCGAGGCCGGCGAGCACGTGGCGCACTGCGTCGCCCAACTCGACGGCTCGCTGAAGGGCATCAAGGAGCCCGACAAGGTCGTCGTGGCGTACGAGCCGGTCTGGGCGATCGGCACCGGCAAGACCGCGACGCCGGAGGACGCCCAGGAGGTGATCGCCGCGCTGCGGGCCCGGCTGGCCGACAAGCACGGCGACGTCGCCGACCGGGTGCGGATCCTGTACGGCGGCTCGGTGAAAGGCAACAACATCGCCGGGATCATGAAGCAGCCCGACGTCGACGGCGCGCTCGTCGGCGGCGCCAGCCTGGACCCGGACGAGTTCTCCCTGATCTGCTGCTACCGGGAGCACTTCGTCGTCAGGTGACCGGGCGGCCGCTGCGGATCCGCGAGAGTGGTTCCCCAGGGCCCGCCGGCTGCCTAGAGTGTTCGGCAGCCGCCCCCTCGCCCCCGCCTGCCCGCAGGAGTCGCCGGATGCCCCGACCCAGCGTGCGGCCCCGCTGGACGCTCCGCCGCGTCCTGGCGGGGCTGTCGACCTGCGCGCTCCTCGCCGCCGGCTGCAGCGGCGAGCCTGAGGTCACCGCCGCCGTCTCCCAGCCGCCCCGCGACGGCGGGACGCTGCATGTGCTCGTGGAGAGCGACGACTTCGCCCACATCGACCCGCAGCGCACCCATGACATCGCGGCGATCAACGTGACGCGACTGTTCGCCCGCACCCTCACCACGTACCGGCCGGAGCCGGGCCCGCGCGGCAGCGAGCTGATGCCCGACCTCGCCACCGACCTCGGCCGCCCCACCGAGAACAACACGGTCTGGCAGTTCACCCTCAAACGCAAACTGACATGGCAGGACGGCTCCGACGTCACGTGCGAGGACGTCAAACACGGTGTGGAGCGCAGCTTCTCCACGCTGATCGACGGGGGAATCTCGCTCTACCCGAGGACGTACCTGGCCGGCGCCGGCGACTACAAGGGCCCGTACGTCGGGGGAAACAACGGCGAGGGCCTCGAGTCCGTGCGTTGCGCGGACCGGCGCAACATCGAGTTCCGGCTCTCCCAGCCGGTCGGCGACTTCAGCTACGTGGTCGCGTTGCCGGTGTTCGCCCCGGTTCCGGTCGCCAGGGACACCCGTGAGGCGTACGACCGAAAGCCGTTCTCCAACGGCCCGTACCAGATCGTCGAGTACGGAAAGAACGCCGACGGCCAGCTGCGGCTCACCTTGACCCGCAACCGGCGATGGGATCCGAGGACCGACCCCGCGCGCCAGCAGCATCTGGAGAAGATCGTGGTGAGGTTCGGCCAAGACGCCGACCAGGCCACCCACGACCTGATCTCCGACAACGGCGACCACCGGCACGCCGTGGCGCTGGACGCGAAGGTCTCGCCCCGGTTCGCGCAACAGGTGATCAACGACCCGGAGCTGTCGGCGCGCACCGTCACCGGCACCACGTCCGGGGTGCGCTATCTGGCGATCAACACCCGCTCGACGCCTGACCTGGCGTGCCGGCAGGCGATGACGCACGGACTGGACCGCCGCGCGTTCCGCACGGCGCTCGGCGGCTCCCCGTACGGCGACTACGCCACCTCGATCCTGCCGCCCAGCATGAAGGCCCACCGGCCGTTCGATCTGTACGGGGTGCGCGACCAGCCGGACGGCGACCTCGGCCGGGCCCGGATGCTGATGAACGGCGAAGAGTGCCCGGACAAGCTCACGCTGGACTATCCCGACACCCCGGTCAACGCCCAGGCGTCGGACGTGATCGTCGACTCGTACCAGCGGATCGGGATCCGGGTGGTCAAGAACCCGGTCCCGCCGGAGAGGTTCTTCGACGTGGTGACGGTGCCGTCCAAGCAGCACGATCTGGTGCTCACCTCGTGGGCGCCGGACTTCCCGAACGGCTCCGGCACGATCCCCGCGCTGTTCGACGGCCGCCCGATCCGGGAGGACTCGCGTGGCAACCGCAACTTCTCGCTGGTGAACGACAAGAAGATCAACCGGCTGATCGACGAGGCGAACGGCGAGTCCGACCTGGACAAGCAGCACCGGCTGTGGGGCGCGCTGGACCGGCTGATCCAGGAGAAGGCCCTCGTCGTGCCGATCATGAACGACCGCTCGCTGCAGTTGCTCGGCAGCAAGGTGCGTGGCGGGTTCCTGCATCCGGCCTACCTGGGCGTCGACCTGGCAAGCCTCGGCGTCGCCTGACCGCAGCGGCCACTTCGACCGATTCAGAACACACGCGATTGGCGTAGCCCAACGCGTGACTAGTTTCCTACACCCTGTCATCACCTGGGGGTCGGCCTGGATGGAGTCAATGGATGGACGGGGACTTGCCGCTTGGCAGACGGATAGCCGTGTTCCGCAAGTTGCGGGGGTGGACGCAGGAAGGTCTCGCGCTGCGTCTGAACCGTTCAATAAGCTGGGTGACCAAGGTCGAGCGTGGTGAGCGTCGTGTGGACTCCATGAGCGTCTTGTTGGAGCTTTCGCGTGCGCTTTCTGTGCCCGTGCATCAACTTGCGGGGAACGAAGATCGTCACCGGAACCCCGGTGCCGCCGACGAAGGCATGCTCCGGCTGCGTCGGGTCCTCGACCGCAGCGCCGGCATTGAACCCCGCGCGGACCGTCCGACCCGGCCGGTCGGGTCTCTCACCGAAGAGGCGAGTTCGCTACGGCGGCTCTACAACACTTCGGATCGAGGGTTCTCCGCATCTGTGCCTCTGCTCGGGGATCTCATCGTGGAGGCCCGGGCGGCATCGAGTCACGGTGACGAATCCGAAAGACTCCTCGCGCAGACCGCTCTCGCGAACCTCTATCGCCTGGCTTCCTTGGAGTTGCGTCGACAGGGGGATTACGGACGCGCGCGGTTGGCGGTTGATCGCGCTCTGCTGACGGCCGAAGGCGCGGGTGACGAACTGCTGGTCGCGTCGGTGAGCGCGACTCTGACTGTGCAGCTCATGATGCAAGGCGACCCGGAGGACGCGGTGGCGCTCGCGCTCGACGCTGTCGACATGGTTCGCCGAGGCGTCACGGCCAGGCATGATCGAGCATCGCATTCAGTCATTCAAGGCGCGCTGCGCCTGTACGCGGCGCAGGCGGCGGCACGAGCCGGAGACGCGTTCGACGCCGAGGCCATGCTGAAGATCGCTGTTGACATCGCCGCGGAATCCGGCCGCGACCGTGAGAGACACTGTCTGATCTTCGGTCCCACAAACGTCCAGATACAGACAGTGGGAATGTTGGTCGACCTCCAGCGGCCGCGTGACGCCGTGGCGAAGGCAGCCGGATTGCGGGCCGACCGCGCGGGCAGCGTCAGTCGATCCTGCTATCACCACATTCACGTTGCCCGAGCCCACGGGATGCTGGGCAACGATGACGCCATGCTTGACTCATTGACCGCGGCGTACCACATCGCGCCACGGTTCGTCTGCCACGATCCGCTCGCCCGAGACCAGGTGAGAGATCTCGTGCGCCGCAAGCGCTCGATCGATGAGCGACTGCGGTGCCTGGCGAACGCTATGAGAGTGCTTGACTGATCACAGCGGCTTCCGGGCACGCAGGGAGAAGAAGAGGGGAAGCTCGGCCCCGGCGTTTTGTGGCAACACATAGTGACGGTCGTCCTGTTTACGCAGACACGGCCACGGCCGATCCAGCCACTCGAACTCGTGGAAGAACTCGATGATCAGGCCAGCCTGCCCGACTGCCGTGATCAGTTCACCCGTGCTGTGAGTCCACAGGTACTTCACGGTCGTGCTTACCTTGGCGGTCGGGTCGGCGTAGGTCCCGTCGACCCCGTAGGCAATCGGCTCGGGACGCGGCCAGTAGGGGCGAGCCACCCTCAGGTCCGAGGACGTGTCATCAAGCACCTTGGCGATCGGGTGGATGTCGGTCAAGTACATGAATCCGCCGGGCTTGAGGTAGTCGGCGATCATTCGCGCCCACTTTGTTAGGTCCGGCAGCCAGCCGAGGACGCCCCGGGATGTGTAGACCGCGTCCCAGATGCCTGGCAGAACTTCCGGCAGGTTCATCACATCCGCGCACACGAACGTCGCGTCAACGCCGAGCTCTTTGGCCAGTGCGTTCGCGATCTCCACCGCGCGAGGTGAGAAGTCGACCCCCGTGACCTTGGCTCCCCGTCGCGCCCAAGACACCGAGTCGGTGCCGATCTGACACTGGAGGTGCAGCATGGTCAGCCCGTTGACGTCGCCGACCTCCTGCACCTCATACGGGCGCAACTTGTCGGCTCCTCTGCGCACCGAGTCAAGGTCGTACCAGTCGCCCGCAGCGTGGATGTCGGCCCACTCGTCCCACAGGTGGCGGTTCGACGTGACGTAATCCTCGACATCTGCCATGTGCGAACTCCCGTCGACGCTCAGCGGGCTCATCACCGCCCAGACTATGCGGCCGGGCCGCCTCCGCATCCCACGCCACCTGACACAGATCGTGTCAGCTACACCTCCGGCGCGCCCCTAACTTCAGGGTCACAACGCTCTCGACAGGGTCCGAAAAGGAGGTGACAAGACCATGTTCAAGAGACTCGCTCGAAGGGCCGACAAGCGCACGTCCAAGGTGGTTCGAGGAACGGTGCTGATCGGCGACGCCGCCTCGATCACCGCCGGGGGATCCGGAAGCAGCATCGAAGACAAGCGGTATCCGTACGGGTGATCCATCCGGTGAGCTAACGCAGTGGCGGTGCCCGGCACACGGGCACCGCCACCCCCCTCGGACCGCACAGCAATGGCGAGAAAGGCGAGCGTATGCGTTGGTTCGGTGGCCACGTGGGCTTCAGGAACGCGGCTCCCCGTCCCATGGATGCCGAGTTCGTGACGAGCCACCCAGCCATCTGGGTAGCCGGTTCGTGGCCGAAACAGCATGTCAGGGTTGTCACGGATAACGCCTCTAGGACCGTCGTGGTGGTCGGGCCGTGCTCGGCGACCGACGCTGAGCTGGCCACGCTGCTCGATGGGCCTCCCGACTCGGCGCTGACCGCTTGGGCGGGCGCCTACACCATCGTCCGCACCGCGCCGAGCAGCCGAATCACGATCATGACCGACCCGGCGGGCGCGCTTCCGATCTACACCACCCAGGCCCGAGGTGGAGCGCTGGTGTGGGCGTCCAGTTCCCGGGCGCTGGCCGGCCTGACCCACGGTGATGTCGACGAGTCGTGGCTGGCCGCCAGCCTGGTCAACCCCACCGCCGCGGTGCCCGGTCGCTCCGCATGGTCCGGTGTGGCGATGCTCCCTCCCGGCCAACGCGTCACGGTTAGCGCCGATGGCTCGCAAACTCTGCGGCCTGCATGGCAACCCAGCCGCCTTCGCCGCGACGAAGGAGTTCTGCGAATTCGCGAAACCCTGGTCGCGGCGGTGGCTTGCCGGACCTCGGACGCGACGCCCGCAGCCGACCTGTCCGGCGGATTGGACTCCACCACCCTCGCAGCGCTGGCCGCCAAGCGCGGGCCGATCACCGGGGTCACCGTCCATCCCGCGGCGGTCAACGCCGGGGGCGACATCCACTACGCTCGGATCACCGCCGCCGCCATCCCGAACCTGCGTCATGTGCTGCTGCCTCTGGACGGCCGGCACCTGCCGTACACGAGCCTTGACGACCTCCCGCCGACCGACGAACCGGCGCCATCGACGCCGACCTGGACCCGCTTGGCTACTCAGCTTCGCCTACTCGCCGGGGCGGACATCGACTGCCACCTCACAGGCGACGGCGGCGACACAGTATTCGGCCAGCCTCCGGTGTACCTGGCAGACCTCGCCCGTTCCGGCCGTTGGCTGCGACTGGCCGCGGACGCACTGAGCTGGGCACGACTACGACGGGCCAGCCCATGGCCGCTGATCGCGGCCGCAGTTCGCGGCGACACGACACACCTCGCCGGGAGGATCGCCTCACCTGGAGTCACTGCTCACGCCGCCGAACTCGCTGCGAGAGTCACGGCGCCGGACGCGGCAGCCGACCTCGGCCACGCTGACCGCGTCCTGGTAGCCGAAGTGCGGCAGGTTGCCCGGACCGCGCACACGGAGTCTCAGCTTGCCGACGCTTTCGGGGTCGCCATGCACAACCCGTACCTGGACGCACGCGTTCTCGACACAGTGCTGGCCGTCCCGGTCCGCGCGCGCACCTCCGCGCATCGTTACAAACCGCTGCTACGCGAGGTGACCGTAGGGCTGCTGCCCGATCCGGTGCGACAACGTGGTGCGAAGGGCGTCTTCGCAGGGGATCATCATCGAGGCCTGCGCGCCAATCTCGGCAGCGTGCTGGCGCTGGCCGAGGGGCGCCTCTCAGGACTGCGGCTCGTGGACCCACGATGGCTCGCCGACGAGATTCACCGCGCCGCTGCTGGCCTCGACGTCACGTGGAGTCACCTCACGCCGCTGTTGTGCGCCGAGACCTGGCTCCGAACCATTGCGAAAGCACCCAAGGTCTCATGGACCTACGAGGACAGGCAGACGACATGATGAGGCCTTCGCCTGACGAACCCTTGATGCCGGCCCAGCACGTGCGGACCATCCGAACGCCGCACGTCACCTTGATCGTTGACTATCACACCGGCGACGTTGCCGTCCTGACCGGTGCGACCCTGGCGACCTGGCTGTCAATGCTTCAGGAGACGCCGACCGTTTCCGTGACGTCCCGGCAGGGCAGCGTGGTAGCGGGTCTGGCCGCCCGCGGGTGGCTGATCACCGGTCGCGAGGGCCAGCATCGGACTCCGGCGGTGTACCTGGAACCTTCCCCGGCATCCTGGGGCACCCAGGAAGCGGCCACCCAGCTCAACCCCATCGCAGCGTCGCCGTGGTGGTGGCGCCTGGCAGCCGTGCCCGCGGTGCTGGTCACGCTTGCCGTCCGCCACATCGGTCACAGCCGCCGCAGGTTTGCCCGCATGGTGGCCCTCGCCAACGTCGGCAGCCGCCTGACGCCAGCCACAGCAGACAGCGCCCGACATGCGGTTCGGGCGGTGCGTTGGGCGGCGCGCCTGATCCCCGCCCGGGTCGCGTGCCTGGAAGAATCAGTGGCAGCCGGGCTGCTGCTGGCCTCCGCGGGATGTCGCGCTCGTTGGGTCCACGGCATCGCCATCGACCCGCTCCGCCTCCACGCCTGGCTCGCCGACGAAGCGGGACGGCCTATCGATGAAGCCGCTGACACGATCCAATACACACCGATCAACCAAGATCAGACCGGAGGTGCCCGTGAGTGAGCCACAGATTCTGCTGCGGGGAAGCAAACTGGCCCTAGGCATGACCCGCGCCGACATGCTGCCCGAGTATCACCGGTGGGAGAACGAGCCCGGTGTCGTCCTCGGGTACGGCACCCAGTTACCGCAGTCGTGGGAGACCCGCGCCGCCGGCTACGAGGCCCAAGCCCGCGGCAGCGACCGACAGGCCCGTTTCGAGGTCATCCGCCTGCCCGACAACCAGCCGATCGGCATGACGGTGCTGCATGTAGACCACCAGGTCAGGACCGCCGAGTACGTGATCCTGCTCGCCCCTGAGGCCCGCGGCCACGGCTACGCCACAGAGGCCACTCGCCTCACCCTCGACTGGGCGTTTCACCTTGCCGCGCTGCGCATGGTCTGGCTCAAGGTGCTGGAGCCCAACACCGCCGGTGTGCGCGCCTACCAGCGTGCCGGATTCCGCCCCGCCGGACGACTTCGGCTGGCCGGGTACTGGCTCGGACAGCCCTGCGACGAACTGATCATGGACGCCACGCCCGACGACTTTGGCGCCGAATCCGTCGTGGCGACCAACCTGACCGCGCCGCCGAACCCATGACCGCGTGCGCTGAACCCTATCGTCCAGGATTACCGGACTTCGTGGTGACCCCGCCAGATCCGCGGCATCGGACCTGTAGACACACGGTTGAGCCCGAATCATGTGCCTCTCGGTCCAACGGTACGGATCTTGAGGGCTCACTGGAGATGGCGGTGAGACGGTCGCGACGGAGAGGCGTTATCGTATGAGGTCGCTGGCTCTTGTGGAGAGGACGATTCGCGCATGCAGACGGTTGCGTACGTGTTGATGGGCGTGCTGGCCGTGACCAGCTTCATACTCGTGCTGCTGATCCTGCTGCACCGTGGCAAGGGCGGCGGCCTGTCGAGCATGTTCGGTGGCGGAGTGTCCTCCAACTTGTCGGGCTCCTCAGTTGCTGAGCGTAACCTCGACCGATACACAGTGTTGGTCGGCTTCCTGTGGTTCGCTTGCATCATCGGCCTCGGTTTCCTCCTCAAGGCTGCGGCGGCAGGCGCCGGTTCCTGACGTCGGGGGTTCTCCACCATCCGACTTTCGGCTTAGACTCGTGCGCGCGGCCCGATCCACGGGCCGCGCGCACGGCGTTGGTGCGGGTCGCGTCACTGCTCACCGGCAGAGCCCGCATCACGAGCCCAACGCTCTACCCCCCGGATGCGAGGAGCGAGAAGCCGTGGCAGGAACCAACGCGATACGCGGCTCGCGCGTGGGCGCAGCGCCCATGCGGTGGACCGAGCGGGGTGAACCAGCCCCGCGCCGTCGAGTGTCCTATTGGTGCGCCAACGGACACGAGACCCGACCGGCGTTCGCAATGGAGGCGCAGCAACCCCCGATCTGGGACTGCCCCCGATGCGGAATGCCGGGCGGTCAGGATCCGGAGAATCCGCCGGATCCGCCGGGCAACGAGCCGTACAAGTCCCATCTGGCGTACGTGAAGGAACGGCGTAGCGACGCCGACGGCGCGGAGATTCTGGCGGAGGCGCTGACGCGGCTTCGCCAGGTGCGCGGCGAGATCTGACCGACGAGGCTGAGTCGGGCCCGGTCACCGGGCTCGGCCAGCTCCGTCTCCAGCGCGCGGCCCTGTCAGTCGCCTAGCGCAGGCTGCGCTGGGTCGGTCGCACCCGTGCGGCGGCCGGACGGTCCAACAGCCACAGCGTGCGCTCCACCCCATGTGCCCCGGCGGCTGGCACCTGCACCGGGCCGGCGCCGGACAACGCGATGCCGACCGCGCTCGCCTTGCCGGCGCCTGAGGCCATCAACCACACCTCCTCGGCGGTGTTGATCGCGGGGAGCGTGAGGGTGATGCGGGTCGGCGGCGGTTTCGGGCTGCCCCGCACCGCGCTGACCGGACGGGTCTCGTAGCCGGCGGGGTGCTCCGGAAACACCGACGCCACGTGGCCGTCCTCGCCCACGCCGAGCAGCAGCACGTCGAAGTGCGGGAGCTGCTGGTGGCCGGGGCGGGAAGCGGCGGCGAGCTGCTCGGCGTACCGGGCGGCCGCGGCTTCCGGGTCGTCGCCGTCCGGGCCGTCGGAGGCGGGCATCGCACGCACCCGCTCCGGATCCAGCGGCACCGCGTCGAGGAGGGCCTCCCGCGCCTGGGTCTCGTTGCGCTCCGGGTCGCCCTGCGGCAGGAACCGCTCGTCGCCCCACCACACGTCGACCCGCCGCCAGTCCACGGCGTCCCGGGCCGGGCTGTCCCGCAGCGCGCGGTAGACGCCCGCAGCGATCCGGCCGCCCGTGAGGACCACGGAGGCCTCGCCACGCGCTGCCTGCGCGTCGATCAACCGGGTGGTCAGCCGGGCCGCCGCCGCCTCGGTGAGCAGCGCGTCGTCCGCATGCACCACCACGTCTGTGGTCACACCAAACCTCCTTCGAGGGCGTGAGCCGCTCAGCCGGCCGCGCCGGACCCGGCAGGGCCTTCGGCGGGCTCCGGCCGCTCGGCGAGCGCCGGGTCGTGCCAGACGTGCTCCCGCCGCGCCTGCCGCTCCGACAATCCGTCCAGCCCGGCGGCGGCGCCCAACGCCTCCGCGTACGGCTGATCCGGGTCCAACCGGCGCAGCTCTTCGGCCAACTCCTCACCCAGCGCGCGGTCCAGCAGCGGCAGCGCCCGGTCCGGGTACCCGGTGCGGCGCAGCGTCGCGGCGCCCTCCGCCGCGGTGATCGAGGTGCGGCTTCCGTCGCCGAAGCCGATGTCCACGCCGGTCAGGCGATTGCCTTCGCCGGTGACTGCGGGCGCGAGCCCCAGCCGTGCCTTGAGCCACCCCGCGAGCAGCATTGCCCCGGGGTCGGCGGCGGGAGCGGCGATCCGGATCTCGGAGGCCGGGGCGGCGGCGGTGTCGAAGACCCCGGCGACCAACGTCCGCCACGGCGTGACGCGCGTCCACGCGAGGTCGGTGTCGCCCGGGGCGTAGTCGGCGCCCCGCTGGCGCAGCGCCGCGATCGGGTCCTCGCAGGTGGCGGAGTCGGTGATGCGGCGTTCGGCCACCACGCCGAGCGGGTCCGAGGCGATCCGCTCCGGCGGCTGGCCGTGCCACCAGGTGACCACCGGCACGTCCGGGGCGAGCAGCGGCAGGGCCACCGACTCGGCGTGCAGCGCGAGTCGGCCGTGCATCCGCATCACCACCGCCTCGCACGGGCCGAGGCGGCCGCCGACGACCACCTCGGCGTCGAGCCGGGACCGCTCGTCCAACTCGTTGCGGCGCACCGCGATCAGCAGCCGGGTCGGGTGCTGCTGCGCGGCGATCGTGGCGGCCGCCTCGGCCTCGGCGACGCGCTTTTCGTCGGTGATCGCGATCAGGGTGAGCGCCAGGCCGCTGGTGACGCCGCCGGCCGTCCGTCGCTCCGCGGCCAACCGGCGCACCACCTCGGCGCCCGTCGTGTCCCAGAGCGCTACCACGCGCGCCTCCCTTCCGCCGAACCGTCCGCCGGAGCTTCCACCCGGTCGCGGGTCACGGCCGCCGCCACGTGAAGCCGTCTTCGGCGAGCATCTCGTCGGCGGCCTTCGGGCCCCATTCGCCGGCCCGGTACGGATGCGGCGCCGTGCCGGCCCACGCCGCCTGGAGGGGATCCACGACGCGCCAGCTCGCCTCGACCTCGTCGGCCGTGGGGAACAGCGTCTTGTCGCCGATCAGCACATCGAGCACCAGCCGCTCGTACGCCTCCGGGCTGGCCTCGGTGAACGCCTCGCCGTACAGAAAGTCCATGGAGATGTCCCGCACCTCCATCGCGGCCCCGGGGACCTTGGAGCCGAACTTCAGCGTGACGCCCTCGTCCGGCTGCACCCGGACGACGAGCTGGTTGCGCCCGAGGGACTCCACCTCTGCCGGGGCGAACGGCAGATGCGGCGCCTGCTTGAACAGCACCGCGATCTCGGTGACTCGCCGGGGGAGCCGCTTGCCGGTCCGGATGTAGAACGGGACCCCGGCCCAGCGGCGGTTCTGGACTCCGAGCCGTACCGCCGCGAAGGTCTCGGTCGTGGACTCGGCCGGGACGTTTTCCTCCTGCAGGTAGCCCGGAACGCGCGACCCGGCCACCCAGCCCTGGGTGTGCTGGCCGCGGATGGCGTGGCGCTCGACGTCTCTCGGCGCGGTGACCGCCCGCAGCACCTTGAGCTTCTCGGCGCGGATGGCGTCCGCGTCGAAGCTGGTCGGCTCCTCCATCGCGGTGAGCGCCAGCAGTTGCAGGAGATGGTTCTGGAGGACGTCGCGCGCGGCGCCGGCGGCGTCGTAGAAACCGGCGCGGCCGCCGATCCCGCCGTCCTCGGCCATCGTGATCTGCACCGCGTCGACGTAGTGGGAGTTCCACACCGGCTCGAAGAGCGCGTTGGCGAAGCGCAGCGCCAGCAGGTTCTGGACGGTCTCCTTGCCGAGGTAGTGGTCGATCCGGAACACGTCGCCGGCGCTGAACACCGAGTCGACGAGGTGGTTCAACTCCCGCGCGCTGGCCAGGTCGCTGCCGAACGGCTTCTCGACCACCACGCGGCGCCAGCCCCCGGAGCGGCTGTTGCTGGCCATCCCGGTGCGGTCGAGCTGCTTGAGCACTGTGGGGAACGTCGCCGGCGGGATCGACAGGTAGAACGCGGCGTTGCCGGCGATCCCGTGGCTGTCCCGCAGCGCGTCGAGCCGCGCGGCGAGCTGGTCGAACGCGGCGTCGTCGGAGAACGACCCGCCGACGAAGTCCAGGTTGCCCGCCAGGCGCTGCCACACCTCGTCCCGCCACGGGGTGCGGGCGTGCTCCTGCGCGGCCTGCTGGGCCAGGCCTTCGAAGTCACCTTGACCCCAGTCCCGGCGGGCGAACCCGAGCATCGCGAAGCCGGGCGGGAGCAGGCCCCGGTTGGCCAGATCGTACACCGCCGGGATCAGCTTCTTGCGGGACAGGTCGCCGGTCACTCCGAAGATCACCAGGGCGCAGGGATCCGGGATCCGCGGCAGTCGGCGGTCCTGTGGGTCTCGCAGCGGATTGGCGGACGACGCTGCACTCACAGACTCGACACCCCCTGCCCGCCGGAGCCCCGGTGATCGCTGACGAGTCCTAGCTTAGAGCTAGGGTGAGTGTCCGCATGTGCCGGATCAGGAGGGACGCGCCGCGTGATCGACATCTCTGCCACAGCGGAATGGAAGGCGCTGCGAGCGCACCACGACGAGATCGCGGGCTCTCACCTCAGAGAGCTCTTCAGCGCCGACCCGGAGCGGGCGACCGCCTTCTCCGCGGAGGCCGGCGACCTGTTCGTGGACTACTCCAAGCACCGGATCGTCGGCGAGACGCTGCGGCTGCTCGTCGCGCTGGCCCAGCGCGCCGGCCTGCCGGAGCAGATCGAGGCGATGTTCTCCGGGCGGCACATCAACACCAGTGAGGACCGCGCGGTGCTCCACACGGCGCTGCGGCTGCCGCGCGCGGCGTCGCTGACTGTGGACGGGCAGGATGTCGTCGCCGACGTGCATGCGGTGCTCGACGCCATGGGAGAGTTCACCGACCGGCTGCGCGCGGGGGAGTGGCTCGGCGCCACCGGCAAACCGATCCGCACAGTGGTCAACATCGGCATCGGCGGCTCCGACCTCGGCCCGGCGATGGCGTGGCAGGCTTTGCGGCCGTACGCCGACGGCCCGGCCTGCCGCTTCGTCTCCAACCTCGACCCGGCGGACCTACGGGAGGCGACGGCGGACCTGGATCCGGCCGAGACGCTGTTCATCGTCTGCTCGAAGACGTTCACCACGCTGGAGACGCTCAGCAACGCGTCCGCCGCGAAGAAGTGGCTGCTCGACGGCCTCGGAGCCGGCGAGGAGGCCGTGGCGAAACACTTCGTCGCGGTGTCGACCAACGCCGAGCGGGTGCGCGAGTTCGGCATCGACACCGAGTCGATGTTCGGGTTCTGGGACTGGGTCGGCGGCCGCTACTCGGTCGGCTCGGCCGTGGGTCTGTCGCTGATGTGCGCGATCGGCAAGGAGCGGTTCGCCGAGTTCCTGTCCGGGTTCCACACAGTGGACGAGCACTTCCGTCACGCTCCATTGGAGCGGAACCTGCCTGCGCTGATGGGCCTGCTCGGGGTCTGGTACACGGACTTCTTCGGCGCCCAGTCCAAGACGGTGCTGCCGTACAGCACGTACCTGAGCCGCTTCCCGGCGTATCTGCAGCAGCTGACGATGGAGAGCAACGGCAAGTCCGTGCGCGTCGACGGCACACCGGTGACCGCCGGCACCGGCGAGATCTACTGGGGCGAGCCGGGGACCAACGGGCAGCACGCGTTCTACCAGTTGCTGCACCAGGGCACGTGGCTGGCGCCGGCGGACTTCATCGGCTTCGCCGAGCCGGCGCCCGGTCCCGGCCCCGCCGACGAGCTGCGGGAGGAGATGCACGACCTGCTGACCGCCAACTTCCTGGCGCAGCCGGCGGTGCTGGCGTTCGGCCAGGCCGCGGAGGAGATCGCCGCGCAGGGCACTCCGGCCGACGTCGTGCCGCACAAGACGATGCCGGGCAACCGGCCGAGCACCGTGATCCTGGCGCCGCGCCTGACCCCGTCGACACTGGGCCAGTTGATCGCGCTGTACGAGCACGTCGTCTTCACGCAGGGCGTGGTGTGGGGGATCAACCCGTTCGACCAGTGGGGGGTCGAGCTGGGCAAGGTCACGGCCCGCAAGCTGGCCCCCGCACTGGCGGAGGACCGGGCGACGATCGACGCCGACCCCTCCACGGCCCAACTGATCCGCCGCTACCGAGGCCTGCGCGGCCGCCCCTGAACCGGCTGCCCTGCTTTATGTGTCGGCGGGCTTGGTGGCCGCCTCCTGGTGGCCGGCGGCCGCTCCCGCTGCCTTGAGCTGCTCCTGGACGCTGTCCAGCAACTCGATCCAGCTCGCCTCGAACTTCTCCACGCCCTCGCGCTCCAGCACCTCGACCACGTCGTCCAGGTCGATCCCGGCCGCCGTGAGGTCGTCGAGCACCTGCTGCGCGTCGGCGTAGTGCCCGGTCACCGTGTCGGGCTGCGTCTCGCCATGGTCGGCGTACGCGTCGATCGTCGGCGCCGGCATCGTGTTGACCACGCCGGGGGCGATCAGGTCCTCCACGTACATCACGTCCCGGTACTGCGGGTTCTTGGTGCTCGTGGAGGCCCACAGCGGACGCTGCGGCCGGGCGCCGGCGTCGGCGAGCGCCTTCCACCGGTCGGAGGAGAAGACCTTCTGATAGCGCTGGTACGCCAGCCGCGCGTTGGCGATCGCCGCCTTGCCCCCCAACTGCCTGGCCGATCCGTCGAGCTGCTCCAGCCGTTTGTCGATCTCGCTGTCGACGCGGGAGACGAAGAACGACCCCACCGAGCCCATCGCCGACAGGTCGTGCCCGTTCGCCCTGGCCTGCTTGAGACCGGCCAGGAACGCGTCCATGACCGCCTCGTAACGCTCCAGGCTGAAGATCAACGTCACGTTGACGCTGATCCCCTCGGCGAGGGTGCGCGCAATCGCCGGCAGGCCCTCCTTTGTCGCCGGGATCTTGATGAACAGGTTGGGACGGTCCACCAGCCACCACAGCGCCTTCGCCTCGGCCACGGTGCGCTCCGTGTCGTACGCGAGCCGCGGGTCCACCTCGATGGACACCCGGCCGTCGCGGCCGTCGGTCGAGTCGTAGACGGGGCGCATCACGTCGCACGCGGCGCGCACGTCCCACGTGGTGATCATCCGCGCCGCTTCCTCGATGGTGACGCCGCGCACGGCGAGGTCGCGCACCTGCTGGTCGTACTCGTCGGAGTCGGCGAGCGCCTTGGCGAAGATGGTCGGGTTGGTGGTCACCCCCACGACGCTCTTCTCGCGGCGGAGCTGGTCGAGGTTCCCGGTCGCGAGGCGCTCCCGGGAAAGGTCGTCCAGCCACACCGCCACGCCGGCGGCGGACAGCTCGGCGAGCCGGTCGGTCATCTTTCAGCGTCCTCTCGTGCCTGTCGGGCGGATCGTCTCTAGCGGGTTGCCTTCTCCATGCTGCGCCGGGCGGCGGCCACGACGGCGTCGGCCGTGATGCCGAACTGCTCGTACAGCACCGCGTACGGCGCGCTGGCGCCGAAGTGCTCCAGGCTGACCGACTCGCCGACGTCGCCTACCAGGTCCCGCCACGGCATGGCGATCCCGGCCTCCACCGACACCCGGGCGCGGACGCTCGCGGGCAGCACCTCATTGCGGTACCCGTCGTCCTGGGCGTCGAACCACTCCCGGCACGGCATCGACACCACGCGGGCCGAAACGCCGTCGGCCTCCAGCCGCTCCCGGGCGGACAGCGCCAACTGCACCTCGCTGCCGGTGGCGATCAGGATCACCTGCGGGTCGCCACCGGCCTCGGCGAGCACGTACCCGCCGCGAGCGGCGCCTTCCACCTGGCCGGCGGGCAGCGTCGGCAGGTTCTGGCGGGACAGGCACAGCGCGGTCGGCCGGTCGGTGTGCTCCAGCGCCCGGCGCCAGGCGATCACGGTCTCGTTGGCGTCGGCCGGGCGGACGACATCCAGGCCCGGGATGGCGCGCAGCGCGGCCAGGTGCTCCACCGGCTGGTGCGTCGGCCCGTCCTCGCCGAGACCGATCGAGTCGTGGGTCCAGATGTACACGACCGGCAGCTTCATCAGCGCGGCGAGCCGCACCGCCGGGCGCATGTAGTCGCTGAACACCAGGAAGGTGCCGAGGTACGGCCTGGTGCCGCCGTGCAGCGCGATGCCGTTTCCGATCGCGCCCATCGCGTGCTCCCGGACCCCGAAGTGCAGGACCCGCCCGTACACGTCGCCGGTGAACGCGCTGCTGGAGTGCTCGGCGGGCAGGAACGACGGCGCGCCCTTGATGGTGGTGTTGTTGCTCCCGGCCAGGTCCGCCGAACCGCCCCACAGCTCCGGCAGCCCGCCCGCGATCGCGTTGATCACCTCGCCGGACGCCTTGCGGGTGGCCATCCCCTTCGGGTCGGCCTCGAAGCTCGGCAATGACTTGTCCCAGCCCTCCGGCAGGGCGCGGGCGGCGAGCCGGTCGTGGAGCCGCCTGGCTTCCGGGTTGGCCGCGGCCCAGGCCTCGAAGGCGGTCTGCCACTCGGCGCGCGCCTTGGCTCCCCGCTCCACGACCTCTCGGGCGTGGGCGAGCACCTGGGCGTCGACCTGGAAGCTGGCGCCGGGGTCGAAGCCGAGCAGTTTCTTGGTCGCGGCGGCCTCGTCGGCGCCGAGCGCGGAGCCGTGGATCTTGCCGGTGTTCTGCTTGTTCGGGGCGGGCCAGCCGATGATCGTGCGCAGCGAGATGAACGACGGCCTGCCGGTCTCGGCCCTGGCGGCCTCCAGCGCTGCGTGCAGCGCCCCGACGTCCTCGCGGTACTCGCCGGCGTCCCCTGCTGACCCGGACCAGTCGACCTTCTGAACGTGCCAGCCGTACGCCTCGTACCGGGCCGCCACGTCCTCCGACAGCGCCACCGCGGTGTCGTCCTCGATGGAGATGTGGTTGTCGTCGTACAGCACGATCAGGTTGCCGAGCTGCTGGTGGCCGGCGAGCGCGCTGGCCTCGTGGCTGATGCCCTCCTGGATGTCCCCGTCGGAGGCGAACACGTAGACGCTGTGGTCGAACGGGCTGTCCCCGGGCGCCGCGTGGGGGTCGAGGAGGCCGCGCTCGCGTCGCGCCGCCATCGCCATGCCGACGGCGTTGGCGAGCCCCTGGCCGAGCGGCCCGGTGGTGGTCTCGACGCCCTTGGTGTGGCCGTGCTCGGGGTGCCCCGGGGTGAGCGAGCCCCACTGCCGCAGCGCGGCGAGGTCATCCAGCTCCAGGCCGTACCCGCTGAGGTAGAGCTGGATGTAGAGCGTGAGGCTGGAATGGCCGCAGGACAGCACGAAGCGGTCCCGGCCGGCCCACTGCGGGTCCGCCGGGTCGTGCCGCATGGTCTTCTGGAACAGCAGGTACGCGGCGGGGGCCAGCGACATCGCGGTGCCCGGGTGACCGTTGCCGGCCTTCTCCACGGCGTCGACCGCCAGCACCCGAATCGTGTCGACCGCGCGTTGGTCAAGATCAGACCACTCGAGGCGCGTGCCAGTCTCGGTCACTTGCTCTACTCCGATTCTCGAGGTGAAAAATCTTCACAGTCTCGCGGGACGCGGCATTGGCGACGGCCGCCGTCCGGGGTCGACCCTACCGACCCGCTACAGGAAGCAATTGCCCGATCCCATAGCGAGCACGTCACGGCATGTCAACAGATTGCCATCTCACCAGATGGACGGGATGGTTTGCGGCTTTGGCTGTGATGCGGCTCGCTCACCCTGATGTCAAGGACGGCGACGCGCCGATCTACTCTTCATACGATGAGCGCGCTGGCCGGGCATGAGCGTCCCCTGGTGAAAGCCGCCGGGCCCGCGCCCGCCGGCACGGCCGAGCCACCCGTCGAGCCGGTCGATCTGACCCGCTCATCCCCATTTGACGTGATCAGGGCGTACGTCGCGCTCACCAAGCCCCGGATCATCGAGCTGCTGCTGATCACCGCGGTGCCGACCATGTTCCTCGCGGCCGGCGGCCTGCCGCGGCTGCTGGACGTGCTCGTGGTGATCGTCGCCGGGGCGCTCTCGGCCGGCAGCGCGAACGCGCTGAACTGCTACCTCGACCGTGACATCGACCAGGTGATGCTGCGCACCTCGCGCCGTCCGCTGCCGCAGCATGTCGTGGAGCCGGGGCAGGCGCTGCGGTTCGGCCTGGCGATCGGGGTGGTGTCGGTGCTCCTGATGGCGGCGCTGGCCAACCTGCTCGCCGCCGCTCTGACCGCGGGCGCGATCTTCTACTACGTGGTCGTCTACACGATGCTGCTCAAGCGCCGGACCGTGCACAACACGGTGTTGGGCGGGGTGTGCGGGTCGATGCCGGTGCTGATCGCGTGGGCGGTGGTGACCGGCTCGCTGGACTGGCCCGCCTGGGTGCTCTTCGGGGTGGTCTTCTTCTGGCAGCCGACCCACTTCTGGGCGCTGGCCGTCAAGTTCAAAGACGACTACGCGGCGGCGAACATCCCGATGCTGCCGGTTGTCGCGTCCCTGCGCCGCGTGGCAGTGGAGTCGCTGGTGTACGCCGGGCTCACCGTCGCCTGCTCGCTGCTGCTGTTCCCTCTGGCCGCCACACCGGTGTACGCGGCGGTCGCGCTCCTCGCGGGGGCGCTGTTGTTGGCGGAGGCGGGTCGGCTACTCGGGCGGGTGCGGCGGGGCGAAGCACCGAAGCCGATGCGGCTGTTCCACTGGACCAACACGTACCTGACTCTGGTGTTCATGGCCGTGGCGGTCGACACCCTGCTCCGCTGAAGGGTTGGGCGCCGTCGCTGAAGGGTTGGGCGCCACCTCATCCGTTCAGCCGATACTCGCAGTAACAGGGGTCACAGCGCCCGCGTGAGCCGGTTGCCAAGGCTTGTGCCGTACCTACTGTGACCCTCATGGCTGACTTACCCACCCCGCCCCTGGCGCCCCGGGATCTCGAGGGCGACGCGCCCGACGCGCCCCTCGCGCTCCTCTCCAGCGTCAAGGAGTTCGCGGCCGCCCACGGCGGCGCCACCGCGACCGTGGAGTACGAAGGCAAGCGCGGCGCCCGGGTCGTGCTGGTCGGCTCGGACGGCGCCTCCGCCGACGCGTACGCCGACGCCACCGACGTGGCCCGCCACGCCTGCCGCACGGCCGGCGTCGACGTGATCAACACCTGGGAGCAGGAGCTCTTCGCAGAGATCCGCACCCAGGCCGCGATCTGGTGATCCCGGCCAGGGTCGCGATCGCGACCTGTAGGGACATGCCGGAGATCGACCCCGACGACGCCCCGCTGATCGCCCCTCTGGCGGAACGGGGCGTCGAGGTGACGCCGGCGGTCTGGGACGACCCCTCCGTCGACTGGTCCGCCTTCGATCTCACCGTCATCCGCTCCACGTGGGACTACCCGCGCCGGTGGACGGAGTTTCTGGCCTGGACGCGCAGAGTGCCGCGCCTGGCGAACCCGGCCGAGGTCGTCGAGTGGAACACGGACAAGCGGTACCTGGACGCGCTCGCCGCGGCCGGCGCTCCGGCCGTGCAGACCGTCTGGGCGCCGCCCGGCGAGCCGTGGCGCCCGCCCGCCGACGGCGAGTGGGTGGTCAAGCCCTCGGTGAGCGTCGGCAGCATCGACACCGGCCGTTACGACATGGCGGACCCGGAGCAGCGCGAGCTCGCCGGCCGGCTGGCCGCCCGGCTGCACGACGCCGGCCGCACCGTCATGATCCAGCCGTACCTGACGGCTGTGGACCAGCACGGCGAGACCGCGCTGTTGTTCTTCGGTGGCCGGTACAGCCACGCGATCCGAAAGGGCGCGATGCTGGGCGGCCCGTATCAGGGCGTGCCGAGCCTCTACAGGCGGGAGCACATCAGGCCGCGCCAGCCGTCGCTCGCCGAGCGGGAGGCGGCCGAGAAGAGCCTTGCGGCCGTCCCGTTCCCCGCCGATCGCCTGTTGTACGCCCGGGTGGACCTGATCCGCGGTCCGGACGCGCCGGTTCTGGTGGAGTTGGAGCTGACCGAGCCCTCAGTGTTTCTACGCCACGACGCGGGCGCCGCCGAGCGGTTCGCTGAGGCGGTCTGCGCCCGGCTGGGCATCGCCTGATCACGGAGTCTCCGCCGCCTGAGGGGGCTCGGCCGTGGCGGCGCGCAGCGCGGCGAGATCCTCGCGCAGCGCGCGCAGCTCCTCCATGGTCACCTTGCTGGCGGCGGCGTCCTCCCGCTGGTGCTCGTGCACCTCCGCCTTCACCTCGTCCGCTACCTCGTGCTCCATCGCGTTGACCACCACCGCGATGAACAGGTTCAGCATCGTGAATGTGGCGGTGAGGATGTAGACGACGAAGCAGCATCGCGATCGACGCCATTCCCGGCATCGCCGCGAGCAGCGACGTGACCACGCGGCGCATGCTGGGAATCGCCGAGATCAGCCGCAGCGCCCGCAGAATCCGCAGCGCGCGCACGCGGCTTCGGCTCACTGTGCTGACCTCTACATCGACTGACGCTGATCGAGTGACGAGAGGTCAGGCTAACGGGGGGCCGTAGAGCCGATCCACTCCAGGTTTGTCGACGCCTCGTCTGTCCTCTGTCGACGCGTGCGCTCACACGTGGCGTACGCCAGGTGGAGCGCCGCCAGCCACACCGCGCAGGCGCCGGCGAGATGGGCGGCCACCAGAGGCGCCGGCAGCGCCGTGAAGTACTGCGTGAACCCGACCAGGCCCTGGGCCAGCTCGGCTCCGAGGAGCAGCAGGGCCGCGCGGACGGCGTGGCGGGGCGCGCCGACTGCCCGAAGCGCCAGCCAGGCGGCGATCGACAGCCCGAGCAACAGGAACACGGCGTCGGCGTGCAGTTGCGTGACGAGAAGCGGGTCGACATCGATCCGGGGCGAGCCGGGATCGCCGGCGTGCGGCCCGCTTCCCGTCACCACGGTGCCGACCGCCAGGACCGTCAGCGTGGCGGCGAGGATCGTCCCGGCCAGCCAGCGCAGCTCGCGTGGCACGAGCGGCCGCGCGGGCGCGTCGGACTCCGCCGAGCGCCTCCACAGCGCGTACGCCGCGGCGATCACGACCATCGACATCAGGAAGTGGCCCGCGACCACCCAGGGGTTGAGGTTCACCCGGACGCTGATGCCGCCGATCAGGCCCTGAATCCCCACGCCAACCACCACGGCTCCGGCGAGCCAGGTCAGGCCGCGGCGGCGCGGACGAGACCACAGCACGGCCGCCAGGGTGGCGACCGCGGCCATGCCGACGACGATGCTCAGGCCCCGGTTGCCGAACTCGATCAGCCCGTGCGCCCCCATCTCGGCGGTGTTGACGTACGAATCTTCAGTGCAGCGCGGCCAGGTGGGGCATCCGAGCCCGGAGCCGGTGAGCCGGACGGCGCCGCCGGTGAGGACGATCAGCACGTTCGCGACCAGGGAGGCGAGCGCGAGCCGGCGGACCGCGGCAGGGGAGACGTTCACGCAGCAATTGAACCCTCTCAGGAAGCGCTCAGCTCAGCGGCCCCGGCCATGGGGCAATGGGCAAGGAATCGGACACCCAGGGGCCGTGCTACCCAGGGTGACGGGTGTCACCACGATCTCGGTTTGCCCCTACCCCCGGAAATACGTCACACTGGTGTTGTGAAAAACGCTGTGGCGCTCACTCCTGTCGCGCGTGCCGAGGGTCAGACCGAGCCGGCGCGCGCTGCGGACGGGCGCACCCGGGACCGGGTCGCCCAGCTTCTGCTGGAGCGCGGCAGCGCCACCGCAGCGGAGCTCGGCGACGCGCTGGGCCTGTCTCCAGCGGCGATTCGCCGTCACCTCGACGCGATGCTGGCCGACGGCCTGGTGACCTCCACGATCCAGCCCGCCCGCGGCCACCGCGGCCGGGGGCGCCCCGCCCGGATCTTCGCGCTCACCGACGCGGGGCGCGTGACCTGCGCGCCGCACACGTACGACGACCTCGCCACCGCCGCGCTGCGGTGGATCGGCCGCCACGGCGGCCCGGACGCGGTGACGGCCTTCGTCTCTGACCAGGTGGCGCAGTTGGAGCAGCGCTGCAAGACGGCGATGGAGGGGGCGCGTGACGAACCCCTCTCCCGCGCCGAAGCGCTCGCCGAGGCGCTGTCCGCGGAGGGTTACGCTGCCAGCGCCACGGCCATCGCCACCGGCGGGCAGCTCTGCCAGCACCATTGCCCAGTGGCGCACGTGGCGGCCGAGTTCCCCCAGCTGTGCGAAGCGGAGACTCAGGTGATCGGCCGGCTCGTCGGCACGCACGTGCAACGACTGGCGACCATCGCCAACGGCGATGGCGTGTGCACCACGCACATCCCGGACCCACGCCGCGCCGCGGCGTTCCACCCCAGTGAACCGACCAGTACCGCTCAGTGAGGACATATCGATGACTGAGACCGTCAGCCAGCCTGCGCCTGTGACCCATACAGCGCCAGCCGGTCCTGCTCCGCGAGCGTCGCAGGACGAACACCTTGCCGCGCTCGGCGGGTACGAGTACGGCTGGGCCGACTCCGACGTGGCCGGCGCCGCCGCGCAGCGTGGACTCAACGAGGCGGTGGTGCGGGACATCTCCGGAAAGAAGAGCGAGCCGGAGTGGATGCTCAAGCTGCGCCTGAAGGGCCTGCGGCTGTTCGAGCGCAAGCCCATGCCCGGCTGGGGCGCGGACCTCGACAAGATCGACTTTGACAACATCAAGTACTTCGTGCGCTCCACGGAGAAGCAGGCCGCCTCGTGGGAGGACCTGCCGGAGGACATCAAGAACACCTACGACCGGCTCGGCATCCCGGAGGCGGAGAAGCAGCGCCTGGTCGCGGGCGTCGCTGCGCAGTACGAGTCCGAGGTGGTCTACCACAAGATCCGCGAGGATCTCGAGGAGCAGGGCGTCATCTTCAAGGACACCGACACCGCGCTCAAGGAGCACCCGGAGCTGTTCCAGGAGTACTTCACCACCGTGATCCCGGTC
>WHSM01000107.1 GCA_009380105.1 Micromonosporaceae bacterium | reverse complement strand
TCACTGGTTGGATGGACAAGGGGTCTCATCGTCGGATGGAGTGCAGAGACGAAGGACGCCGCGCCGGTAGGCGTCCCCGGCGGCCTTCATCGACATGCGGCCGGCGGCGACTTCCTGTCCGGCCGCGTGACCGAGTCCGACAATTGCCGACAGCAGCCAGCTGACCGGTGGGCGATCGTCCAGCTCGCCGGCGCGACGGCCGCGCTCGAGGACCTGAATGAGGCGGGTGCTGATCGGAAGGTGTCGTTGGTATTCGTCTCCCGGCAGCGCGGCGACAGCGTCGATCAGCAGGATCGGATACCGGGCGACCACGTGCCAGGCGGCATCCACCCAGCGACCCAGCGCGTCACGGGCCGACCCGTGATCAAGGTCGAGCTTGTCGAAGGCCGCCACCACTTCGGCGGTGACGTGCTCGATGACCGCGGTGAGCAGCCGGTCGCGTGTCGGGTAGTGGGCGTAGACGGTTTGGCGGGCCACGCCGGCGGCTGCTGCGATCTCTCCCATCCCCGCCTGCGGTCTTCGCGCCAGCAGCTTGATGGCGGCTTGCAGCACCGCGGCGCTGCTGCGTTCGGCGTCCGCCCGCCGCCGGCGACTGGAACCGCTGAGGTTGGACACGGTTGTCAAGATTAGCTGGGCCGAATATATTGGACACACCTGTCAAAGATACTGGGAGGGTGTCATGACCAGATCAAGCGACGACACGCTGGGCCAGGACCTGGCCGCCTACCTGCGCCGCTACCCACAGGAAGTCACATTTGGCGAAGAAGATCCAGCTGACGTCTTCGACCGGTACCACACTCCGGATTTCGTGCTGACCAGTGACGGCCTGCCGCTTGACCGGGAGCGACTCCTCGCCCACGTCCGATCGGGGCGCAAGAGGGCCGCCAAGATTTCGACGTCCATTCGGGAAGTCCTCGTCGAGGGCAACCGAGCGGCGGCTCGCTACGTCCTGACAGCGATCATGCGGAAAGGTCAGGTGATCCCCACGGAGATCTTCATGTTCGGGAGCCTCGCCGCAGACGGCCGGCTGCAATCTGCCGTGCAGGTGACACGAAGTGTGCAGAACGAGACGAATCGCGAGCCAACCGCAGCGCCGTGACCGGTCCATGCCGGCGAACGGCGCTTCCGCCGGTAGCAGCCTGTCAGATCAGCACGGCGGCGTCCAATGAATGATCGTGTCGGCGGAGACCCGCCGGCGGGCGGGTGTCGCGAGCCATCGGGTCAGCGGAGCGCCGCCAGCACCTCTTTCGCCACGGCCTCCATGCCGGCGGCGTTCGGGTGCACCGGCGCGGCCGGCGAAGTGGGGACCGTGCCCTCGACCCACTTGTCGCCCGGCAGTTGGCAGATGTCGTGACCGAGGCTGGGCCCGTACGCGTCGACGTAGCCGGCGCCGTGCGCGCTGGCCGCGTCGGCGAGCGCCCGGTTCAGCAGCCGCTGGATCCGGTCCAGGTACGGCACGTCGCCCTTCGCGATCGGCTCGCGGGGATAGCAGCCCTCCGACGGCGGGAGCACCCTCAGGTAGCCGACCACCAGGACCGTCGCGTGTGGCGAGCGCTCGCCGATCGCCTTGACCACGGCGCGCATCTTCGGCGCGTACGCGGCGACCCGCTCCGCCAGTTCGTCCGACCCGCCGGAGGTGTAGCGCTCCTTGCACGGCGCGCCGAACGGGTCGGTGACGCTGAGCGTCGCGCACGTGGTGACGATCTCCCCGAATCCGATGTCGTTGCCGCCGACGCTGACGGTCACCAGCGTGGTGTCTCCGGTCAGGGCGTCGAACTGCGGCGGGTTGGGGCCGTCCGCCGTCTGCTGCGGCTGGGTCATGTGGTCGGACACCGCGCCGCCGCAGCTCACGTCCCGGAACTCGGCTGGCGTGATCGCGTCCGCGACCAGCGTCGGGTAGTT
The DNA here is from genome assembly GCA_009380105.1 of Micromonosporaceae bacterium. Taxonomy (GTDB): domain Bacteria; phylum Actinomycetota; class Actinomycetes; order Mycobacteriales; family Micromonosporaceae; genus WHSM01. The sequence goes on along the minus strand of WHSM01000107.1, from coordinate 9,697 downwards.
GTGGTCGGAGCGGACGCAGCCGCGCGGCTCGCCTTTGGGGTTGGGGATCCCGGGTCCGCTGGTGAAGGAGTCGCCGAGCGCGACGTAAACCTCGCCGGCTCCGGCCGAGGCGGCGGATGCGGTGAGCGCGACACCGGGGACGGCGAGGACGGCGGCGAGGGTGACGGCGCCCAGCAGACGCGGGCGCGCCACGCGGTGGCGGTGAGACATGGGATCTGCCCCTTTCGCACGTTACGGCCTGATCAGGATCACACGAATTGAGCCTCGCGTCTCTGTTTCAGCGTCCAGATTCGTGCGCGGGTCCGTGGTGACCGCTCACGATTCGGCGTCGCACAAGGCGCGGCGTGGCTGGCTTCTCGTACCAACTAGTGATTTTTTGTACGCGTTTTGTGGATTCACAGCGCCGGCGGCGTCAGGGCAGCCGAGCCGGACGCCGACGGCGTCGACCCGACTGTTACGCGCCACGGCGCCGCCACGTCTCGAATAGGTTACGGACAACCCACCAGAGACCCTGTTCCGACTCACGTGACACGTCGAGTGCGCGAGGATCGTGATCGACAGGCCCGAAGCGGGGCACAGGCGCTAATCGGGCTAAGCGGACCCACGGCTGGGACAAATCGGGGCACTACGAATCGGGAGACGTGATGGCCGAGGTCATCCTCCAAGGCGTCGGCAAGGTGTACACGGACGGCACCCGTGCGGTCGGCGACCTGGATCTGGACATTGCCGAAGGAGAGTTCCTTGTGCTGGTGGGGCCATCGGGGTGCGGCAAGACCACCGCGCTGCGGATGGTCGCCGGTCTCGAGGACATCAGCGAAGGCGCGGTGACCATCGGCGGACGCACGGTGAACCGGGTGCCTTCGCGCGACCGGGACGTGGCGATGGTGTTCCAGAGCTACGCCTTGTATCCGCACCTCAACGTGTACGACAACATCGCCTTCGGGCTCCGGCTGCGCAGGCTGCCGAAGTCGGAGATCGCGCAGCGGGTCAAGAAGGCGGCGGCGACGCTGGGGCTGGAGGACCTCCTCAAGCGCAAGCCGCGAGCTCTCTCCGGCGGACAGCGGCAGCGGGTGGCGATGGGGCGCGCGATCGTGCGAGAGCCGGCCGCCTTCCTGATGGACGAGCCGCTGTCCAATCTGGACGCCAAGCTACGGGTCCAGATGCGGGCCGAGATCGCCCGAATCCAGCGCGACCTCGGCGTCACCACGATCTACGTGACCCACGACCAGACCGAGGCCATGACGCTCGGCGACCGGGTGGCGGTGATGAAGAAGGGTCTGCTGCAGCAGGTCGCCCCGCCGCAGGAGCTCTACGATCACCCGACCAACCTGTTCGTCGCGGGATTCATCGGATCCCCCGCCATGAACCTGATGCAGGGCGTGTTCACCGAGGAGGACGAGGGACTGCGGCTCGACATCGGCAGCCAGCAGCTGTCGGTGTCGCAGGAGCTGCTGCGGACCCGGCCGGCGCTGCGCTCGTACCTGGGTCGTCCGGTGGGTGTCGGCATCCGGCCGGAGGACATGGAGGACGCCGCGGTCGCCAAGGGAGGCGACCATGCGGTGCTGCGCTCGACCGCGGACCTGGTCGAGGCCCTCGGGTCCGACCTTCTGATCCACTTCGGCCTGGACGCGCAGCAGGTGGTCACCGAGGACACCAAGGAGTTGGCGCGGGACGCGGGCGCCGACACCGAGCAGGCGCCCGCCGGCGCGCAGACCGTTCTCGTGGCGCGGTTCAACCCGCGATCGGGGGTGCGTGTCGGCAGCGACGTGTCGGTCGCCGTGGACACCGCTCGGCTGCACGTCTTCGATCTCGCGACCGGCGATTCAGTGTGGGGGGACGAGACCGCCGACCTGGCGGCCGCAGGCTCCCCGTCGTGACGGGGCAGCGGGGCGGTCGGCTGTGCGCCGTGCGCCCTGGTTGAAATCTAAAGGAGGAGCAGGGATGACCCGGAATATCCGAGGCTTCGGCCTGGTGCTCTCCGCTGTCGCCCTCGTCGCCGCAGGTTGCGGCGGAGGAGGCACGGAGGGACCGGAAGAAGGCTCGCTGAAGGGTGAGAAACTCACGGTGCTGGGCGTCTGGTCCGGCGCCGAGCAGGAGAACTTCAAGAAGGTGCTCGACGCGTTCGAGGACCAGACCGGCGCCACGGTCACGTATTCCTCGGCCGGCGACCAGATGAGCACGGTGCTGGGCGGCCAGATCGAGGGCGGGAAGCCGCCGGACGTCGCGATCGTCTCGCAGCCCGGCCTGATGAAGAACCTCGCCGCGGACGGCGCCCTCAAGCCCGTGAACAAGGACGTCGAAGCCGCGATCGGCGAGAACTACGCTCCGGTCTGGAAAGACCTCGGCAGCGTCGACGGCGAGGTCTACGGCGTGTGGATCAAGGCCGCCAACAAGTCGCTGATGTGGTACAACACGCAGGCGTTCGAGGACGCCGGTGTGGAAGAGCCGAAGACCTGGGACGAGTTCAACACCACGCTGTCCACGCTCGCCGACGCCGGGACCTCCCCGCTGTCGGTGGCGGGCTCCGACGGCTGGACGCTGACCGACTGGTTCGAGAACGTCTACCTGCAGGTCGCCGGCCCGGAGAAGTACGACCAGCTGACCAACCACGAGATCCCGTGGACCGACCAGTCTGTGAAGGACACGCTGAAGATCCTGGGCGACCTGTGGGGCGGCGCCAACAACATCCCCGGCGGGCCGAAGGCGGCGCTGCAGGTCAAGTTCCAGGACTCGGTCACCAACGTCTTCGCCGACAACCCCAAGGCCGCCATTGTCTATGAAGGCGACTTCGTCGGCGGCGTGATCGGCGCCGAGACCAACGCCAAGGTCGGGGAGACCGCGAAGTTCTTCAGCTTCCCCGAGGCCAAGTCGGGCGCGGGCAACTCTGTGGTCGGCGGTGGCGACGTGGCGCTCGCGCTGAAGGATGGCAAGGGCGCGCAGGGCCTGCTGGAGTTCCTCGCCGCCCCGGCGGCGGCGGAGATCTGGGCCAAGGAGGGCGGCTTCGTCTCGCCGAACAAGGGCCTGGACCTCTCGGCGTACAAGGACGACCCGACCCGTCAGATCGCCAAGGCGATCATCGACTCCGGTGACAACTTCCGCTTCGACATGTCGGACCTGGCGCCGGCGGCCTTCGGCGGCACGGTCGGCAAGGGCGAGTGGAAGGCGCTGCAGGACTTCCTCGGCAATCCCACCAGCGTCGAGGAGACAGCTAAGAAGCTGGAGTCCGAAGCCGCCAAGGCATACAAGTAAGGGAGTAGGCCATGACGCACCCGGGAGAGGCCGCCTCTGGCGCTGAGAAGAAGCGCGAGCAGGACGGCGACCCGACACAGACGGGATCCGGCGACGGCCCCTCCCGGGTGGCGGCCACCGGCGGGGCGGCGGCAGCGGTCGCCGCTCCGTCCGAGCTGACGCCGTCGGGCGGGAGCGCGCTGCAGGGCGGCAAGCTCGTGACGTTCCTGTTCCTCGCGCCAGCCATGCTCCTGCTCGCGGTGCTGGTGCTCTATCCGATCCTCTACACCGCGACCCGGAGCCTCTTCAGCGCCGAGGGCTTCACGGAGTTCGTGGGGCTCGGCAACTATGTGGAGATGTTCCGGGCGGACGTGGCGCCCGGAGCTGGCAACACGCTGCTGTGGACGGTGGGCGCTGCCCTCGTGGTCGCGGTCCTGGTTATGGGCGCGGCCGCCGGGACCGGACGCGCCAGTTGGGCGACCGCCGGCAAGACGATGATCATCGCCCCGTTGGCGGCGGCGCTGATCGCGGGCGTGTTCGTGCTGGAGGGTCAGTCCTCGACCTTCACGGCGATCAAGAACAACATCATCTGGGTGATCGTGGCGCCGGCGGCGGTGACCGCGCTGGGCCTGATCTTCGCGGTGCTCACCGAGCGGGTGCGGTGGTCGACGGCGTTCAAGGTGGTCGTCTTCATGCCGATGGCCATCTCGTTCCTGGCGGCCGGCGTGACCTTCAAGATGGTGTACGACCAGAACCCGGATCGAGGCGTGGCGAACGCCGTCGCGGTGGGGGTCCACGACACCTTCGCCGACCCGACGCCGTACCCGGGAGCGCGGGGTCGCCCGCCCGAGCAGTTGGAGGGCACCGACGCGACTCCCGTCAAGGCGAGCGCCGACGTCGGTCTCGAGAGCGCCGAGGCGGTCACGCCGGGCACGCCGGTCAAGATGGCGCTGGTGGGGCTCACGCCTAAGAAGGTGCCGGATACCGCGGGGACGGCCGCGGCCAGCCCATCGGGCGCCGGCCTGTCGGGCGTGGTGTGGCTCGACTTCGTGCCCGGCAGCAAGGGTGAGAACGGGGCCGTCGACTCCAACGAGAAAGGGCTGCCCGGGATCACCGTGGAAGCGGTGCGGGACGGCAAGGTCGTCGACACGACCCAGACCGACGCCTCGGGTCAGTTCTCGTTCCCGAAGTTGACCAGCGGCTCGTACACGGTGCGGCTGCCGGCGAGCAACTTCGCCGAGGCGTACAGCGGCATCGACTGGCTCGGACCGTCGCTGGCGACCGCGGCGATCATCATCTCGTACATCTGGATCTGGGCCGGTTTCGCGATGGTCCTGATCGCCGCCGGGTTGGCCGCCATCCCGCGGGACGCGCTGGAGGCGGCCCGGGTGGACGGCGCCACCGAGTGGCAGGTGTTCCAGCGGGTGACGATCCCGCTGGTCCGCCCGGTGTTGGTGGTCGTCTTCGTCACCCTCATGATCAATGTGTTGAAGATCTTCGACCTGGTGTTCGTGATACCCCCGGAGGGTCCGTCCCAGGAATCGGCCACCGTGATCGCGCTGGAGATGTGGCGGGTGTCCTTCGGCCCCGGCGGCGGCGCTGATCAGGGCGTGGGCAGTGCGCTCGCGGTGCTGCTCTTCCTCGTGGTGGTGCCCGCGATGCTCTTCAACATTCGTCGGTTCCGGAAGGAGCAGTCGTGAGTGCGACCTCGGCCCAGCCATCAGCGGATTCCGCGCAGCCGCCCCCCGAGCCGATACAGCCGGCCGAGGATCTGGCATCGCAGGCGATGGGCGCGCCGAAGCGCGGTCTGGCCTATCGGATAGTGAGCCGGCTCGGCGGCGGCATCGTCCAGGTGCTGCTCGTGCTGGTGGCGATGTTCTGGCTGATGCCCACGTTCGGGCTGTTCATCGCCAGCCTGCGGCCCAGCCAGGAGAGCGCCGGCTCCGGCTGGTGGACGGCGACGTGGGAGTTCATCACGTCGCTGTCGGCCTCCGCGGCCGCGTTCAGCTTCGACAACTACGTCAGCATCCTGGCCAACGACCGGATCGTCGGCTCGCTGTGGAACACGGTGCTGATCTCGGTGCCGGCGACTTTGCTGGTGGTGCTGATCTCCGCGGGCGCGGCGTACGCGTTCGCGTGGATGGAGTTCCCGGGCCGGGACTGGCTGTTCCTGATCGTGGTCGGGCTGATCGTGGTGCCGATCCAGGTGGGCCTGATCCCGGACGCTCAGGTCTTCCGCGTCCTCGGCGTCTTCGGCACGGTGACGGCCGCGATCCTGTTCCACGTGGCGTTCGGCCTGCCGTTCGCGGTCTTCCTGCTGCGCAACTTCTTCATCGGGATCCCGCGGGATCTGCTGGAAGCGGCGCGGATGGACGGCGGCAAGGAGTTCACCATCTTCCGGAAGGTGGTGCTGCCGCTCGGCTGGCCGGCGATCGCGTCGTTGGCGATCTTCCAGTTCCTCTGGGTGTGGAACGACCTGCTGGTGGCTCAGGTGTTCACGGGTGCCGAGAGCGCGCCGATCACCGTGACCCTGCGGGAGCAGATGCGGGAGTTCGGCTCCAGTCTCGACGTCATCGCGCCGGGGGTCTTCCTGTCGATGATCGTGCCGCTGGCGGTGTTCTTCGCATTCCAGCGTTACTTCGTGCAGGGCGTCCTGGCCGGCTCCGTGAAATAGCTGCGCTGAGTGCTCGCACAAAAACAAAACGCAATTCCATCAGTCCGCCTGAGCAGCAAGCTCGCGAATGTGGTGAATGGCACAGTGGGTGAATAAGCCGCCCGCTGTCGGCCGCCGAGAGTCTCGGCCGGTCGGCGGCGGGCGGTCTCGCGTCGTACGGTCAATGGCCTTGCACGTGGGGTGACGAGCGCGGCGCAACACGCGGGGTGCGTGGGTTTATGATCTGATTTCCTCCGGTTTGTCCGCTCCGTAGTGCCAACTTCTCGTGAACCCGGGCACGGGCTTGCGGGCGGTTGCGCGCCTTCCCTAGGCTGTGAAGCCGATTGTCCGGGAGTCCGTCGCTCACCTGAGTGGCACCGGTCAATCACCGCCGAATCGCCGCTGCGTGTGGCGAGCCGGGAACCCAGTTACGTTGGGGTGAATCCAGCGGGTGATTCCCGCCGGTAGGGCGAATGACTTCTTCCCGCCCGAACCCGTCAGCTAACCCGGTAGGCGGTGACGGAAGAAGGAGTCGGCTACAAGTGACACGACAAGCGTCACGAAGCCCCCTGCGCTCTTTTGGCCTCGGCGCGGTCGCCGTCCTGTCCTCGCTGATGATGGCCCTGGCCTTCCCCGGCACAGCCGTCGCCGAGCCCTCCAGGGAGGAGCTGAAGCGGCAGATCGACAAGGCCGGCAAGGAGCTCACCGTCATCGTCGAGAAGTACAACCAGGCCCGCGAGAAGCTCAAGGGCACCAAGTCCAAGGCCGCCAAGCTCAACAAGAAGCTCGCGCCGCTGCAGTCGAAGGTTGACGCGCTCTACGCCTCGACCGGCAAGATCGCCGCCGCGGCGTACAAGGGCGGTGACGCTGGTGTGGTCAACGCGCTGCTCACCGGTGGCTCGCCCGGCACGCTGGTCGACCAGCTGTCGACCCTCGACGCGCTGGCCACCAAGCAGAACAAGCAGATCCGCCAGCTCGACTTGGCCAAGGGCGACCTCGACGACAAGAAGGCCGCGATCGACAAGCTGCTCGGCAAGCAGCGGAAGATCGAAAAGGAGCTGGCGGCCAAGAAGAAGAAGATCAAGTCCGAGGTCGACCGGCTGACGGGCACGTACGAGAAGGCGTTCGGGCCGATCAACCCGCCGAGCCGGGACTACGGTACTCCGCCGTACGTCGGCGGCCAGGCGCAGAAGATCGTGGACTTCGTCTATGCCCAGCTCGGCGAGCCGTACGAGTACGGCGGAGCCGGCCCGAACCAGTGGGACTGCTCGGGTCTGGTGATGCGGGCGTACCAGCAGGTCGGAGTGGGCCTGCCGCACTCGGCGCGGCAGCAGTACAACTCGACAGCACGGGTCAGCCGAGGCGATCTCAAGCCGGGCGACATCGTGTTCTTCTACAGCGACCTGCACCACGATGGGATCTACATCGGCAACGGCACCGTGATCCACGCGCCGCAGCCCGGTGAGTACGTCGAGAAGATCAGCATCAGCGCGATGCCGTACGCCGGAGCCGGCAGAGGAAACTACTGACGATCAAGCCCTGGACACCGGGCGACCGTGAGCCCTTTCGCGGTCGCCCGGTGTCTGTGTGGACCGTTCAGTGGCTTCCACTCCGTGCGCGGCGTGCGTAGCGTGTGGGTCGCATCGATGCTCGTCGCGCGACCGGGAGACGCTCATGACACACGGGGCTCGTGGGGACGTCCCAGAGTCGCGTCCCGCGCGGCCGGTCGCTATCGCCGGGCTGCTCGTTGTGCTGTCATTGGCGCTCCTCGCACCGGCCTCGGCCGCGCTGACCGGCTCGGATGACGGCTCCCGGCTCCGGACCGCGGGCGGCGCGGTCGTCGCCGAAGCCGTCACCGGCGGCGTCTGGCACGGCTCCTGGGCCGCGGGCATGGTGTCGCCCCCGGACGCCTCCGGGATCGGCTTCGCCGGCCAGACAGTCCGCATGGTCGCGCACCTCAGCATCGGCGGCGCAGCGGTGCGGGTGCGGCTCGCGAACACCTTCGGGCTGATGCCCGTGACGTTCGACAGCGTGCACGTGGGGCGTGCCGCGACCGGCGGAGCCGTCGAGGCCGGCAGCAACCGTCCCGTCACGTTCGACCGCTCCCGGTCCGTCACGATCCCCGCAGGCAGGCGCCTGGTGAGCGATCCGGTGGACCTGGCGGCGCCGGCCGGGGGCGACCTCGCCGTGAGCCTGCACATCCCCGCCGACAGCGCCGGCCCCGCCACGTGGCACCCGAACGCGCGCGCGACCACGTACGTCTCCGGCATCGGCGACTATGCAGCGGTGGAGTCCGGCGCTTCCTACTCCCCGTCGAGTTATTCGTGGTTCTACCTGGACGGCGTCGACGTGCGGACCGAAGCGGAGGGGACGATCGTGGCGTTCGGTGACTCGATCACCGACGGCGCCGCGTCGACGCTGGACGCGAACCGGCGGTACCCGGACCGTCTCGCCGCCCGACTGCGCGGCGCCGGCATCGCCAGGTCGGTCGTGAACACCGGCATCGGCGGCAACCGGATGCTCGCCGAGGGCGTCCACTACGGCCAGAGCGCCGCTGACCGCTTCGAACGCGACGCGTTGGCCCAGACCGGCGTCACACACGTGATCGTGCTGGTGGGCGTCAACGACATCGGACGCGGTCCCCATGTGACGGCTGACGAGTTGATCGCGGGCCATCGGGAGCTGATCCGGCAGGCCCGTGCGGAAGGACGGCGGATCTACGGCGGGACGCTGCTGCCGTACCAGGGCGCGGCGTACCACACCGAGCAGGGGGAGCGGACCCGCCAGGCGGTCAACCGGTGGATCCGCACCAGCGGCGCGTACGACGCGATGATCGACTTCGACGCCGCGATCCGGGATCCCGCGGAGCCCGCGCGGATGCTGCCTGGGTACGACTCCGGAGATCACCTGCACCCGAGCGACGCCGGCCACCAGGCGATGGCGGACGCGGTCGACCTTGAGCTGTTCCACTCAGTCGCCGCGGCGGCGGGCCGGGCTCCCGCAGGCGCGCGCTGACCGTCCGCGGTCGACCCCGGACAGTCGCCGATGCGCTAGTATGCGCGGATAGCGTCGGGCCACATTGACAGAGCTCGTCGTCGTGAGACAAGTCCGAGGCTGTGGCGTTAGCGATGCAGGTTGCTCTTGAGCAGATGCTTCATGCTCTCCTGCAAGGGGACTTCGAAGCCGTGGACCAGCACGTGTACGAGGTCGAGTGGGACGCCGGCACAGGTGTGATCAACGCGGCGTTCTGGATCGCGGTCAATCGCCGGTTCACCATGGAGACCAGCCGTCGGGAGATTGCCGACTACGTGTCCGAGCTGAAACGGCGGTACACCGCCATGGAGCCCGCGGTCGCTGAGGTCCTGATCCGGGCCGCGCTGGGCGAGGATCACCTGCTCGACGGCCTGGACCCTGACACGGCGCTGCCCGTCGAGATGGTCCTGCTGCATGAGCTGGTTGCCGACGTGAACCCGACGGACGAGCAGCTCCAGAGCTTCTTGTCCGAGACAGCGAGCCTCGCGGGCCAGAACGTCGCGGTCTGACCCACTTCACACCAACTTTGCCGGTGCCTCCGAAGCTGCATCGGGGGTGATCCATCAGGCGACCGACGACGAAGGGCCGGTCCCTGGTGGTCCGGCCCTTGCGTTTGTCTGGTCAGGCTGGCGGAGGATACGAGATTCGAACTCGTGAGGGGTTGCCCCCAGGGCGAAGGCAAAGTTAGTTGATCATGGCCGGGACGCGGCCAGTAGCGGGAGGATCCTCATCCGGTCGGCGGCGATGCGTTCGAGGGTTCGTTTGATCTGGGTTCGGCCGGCG
>WHSM01000488.1 GCA_009380105.1 Micromonosporaceae bacterium | reverse complement strand
CACCGTGACCGTGCCGGCCGGGTCGATCGTCTGCCTGGTCGGGCCGAACGGCGCCGGCAAGTCCACAGTGCTCAAGGTCGCCAGCGGCCTGCTGCGGCCCCGGTCCGGCCGGGTCGTCGTCAACGGCGTGGACGTCACCGGCCACGGGCCGCAGCGGATGCTCGCCCACCGGGTCGCGCATGTGCTGCAGGGCCACAGCGTCTTCCGGGAGATGACAGTCGCCGAGAACGTCCTGCTGGGCGGCTACACGCTGAAGGACAAGGCGCTGATCGCCGAGCGGGCCGAGCACGTCAAGAGCCTCTTCCCCGTGGTCGGCGAGCGCTGGAGTTCCCTCGCCGGGCTGCTCTCCGGCGGGCAGCAGAAGCAGGTGGAGTTCGCCCGGTCGCTGATGGTGAGCCCCAAGGTCGTGCTGCTCGACGAGCCGTCGATGGGGTTGGACCCGAAGACCACGACCACGGTGTTCGAGCAGGTGACGCGGATGCGCGACGCCGGGACAGCGGTGCTGCTGGTGGAGCAGAACGCCCGGCGCGCCCTGGAGACCGCCGACATCGGCTGCGTTCTCGACCTCGGCAAGGTCCACATCTCCGGCCCGGCGTCGGACCTGCTGGCCGACCCCCAGTTAGGCGAGCTCTACCTCGGAGGCCGCCCTGCCGGGGAAGGCAGCCCTGCCGAGGACGCCGAGCCCCAGACCGCACCAGAGAGGTGATCGATGGCGACCCGCACCGTACGCATCATCATGAACGGCGTCACCGGACGCATGGGTTACCGGCAGCACCTGCTCCGGTCGATCCTGGCGATCCGGGACGACGGCGGAGTCGCCCTGCCCAACGGCGGCCGGCTGCAGGTGGAGCCGGTCCTGGTCGGCCGTAACCGCGACAAGCTCGCCGGGATCGCGGCCGTGCACGAGATCGCCGAGTTCACCACGGACCTCGACGCCGCGCTCGCCGACCCGACCGCTGCCGTGTACTTCGACGCCCTGGTGACCAGCGAACGGAAGGACTCCATCCTCCGGGCGATCGCAGCCGGCAAGCACGTCTACACCGAGAAGCCGATCGCCGAGTCTGTCGCCGACGGCCTGGCGCTCGCCGAGGCGGCGCGGGCCGCCGGGATCGTCAACGGCGTCGTCCACGACAAGCTCTACCTGCCGGGGCTGCTGAAGCTGAAGCGGTTGATCGACTCCGGCTTCTTCGGACGCATCCTGTCGGTGCGCGGAGAATTCGGCTACTGGGTCTTCGAGGGCGACGTGCAGCCCGCGCAGCGGCCGAGCTGGAACTACCGGGCCGAGGACGGCGGCGGGATCGTCCTGGACATGTTCTGCCACTGGAACTACGTCCTGGAGGACCTCTTCGGCCGGGTGCGTGCCGTGACCGCGAAGGCTGTCACGCACATTCCGGAGCGCTGGGACGAGCACGGGCAGGCCTACCGCGCCACGGCCGACGACGCGGCGTACGCGATCGTCGAGCTGGACGGCGACGTCATCGCCCAGATCAACTCGTCGTGGGCGGTGCGCGTGAACCGCGACGAGCTGGTGGAGTTCCAGGTCGACGGCACTCACGGCTCGGCGGTGGCGGGGCTGTTCCGGTGCCGGGTCCAGCCCCGGGTCTGCACTCCGAAGCCGGTCTGGAATCCCGACGTGCCCACCGACCAGGACTTCCGTTCCCAGTGGCAGGAGACGCCGGACAACCAGGAGTTCGGCAACGGGTTCCGGGCGCAGTGGCAGCAGTTCCTGCGTGACGCCGACGCTGGCCGACCGCATTCCTACGACCTGCTCGCGGGGGTGCGGGGCCTGTCGCTGGTCGACGCGGCGCTGCGGTCGTCGGCGGAAGGGCGGCGGATCGAGGTGGCGGAGTGACCGTCCTGTCGCTGCCGGAGGCGGGCGGGGTGTGGCGGACCGTCGAGCTGGCCGAGCCCCGAGCGTGGCCGGAGCACCCGGAGCCGTTCCGGTCCCGGGTCGCGTTCGCGGCGGCGCACGTGGTCGCCGACCCGTATGGCGAGAACGTCCCCGGCGCCGCTGCCGTCCTCGACTGGGACGCGACGTTGGCGTTCCGGCGGCATCTTTTCCGGTACGGGTTCGGCGTCGCCGAGGCGATGGACACGGCGCAGCGCAACATGGGCCTGGACTGGCCGGCCGTCCAGGAACTGGTGCGCCGTAGCGCCGCGCAGGCGTCGTCGCTCGGGGGCCGGATCGCGGCGGGCGCCGGCACCGACCACGTCGGCGCGCTCGCCTCGGCAGCCGACGTCGTCGACGCGTACGCGGAACAGGTCGAGTTCGTGCAGGGAACGGGAGCGCAGGTCATCGTGATGGCGTCGCGGCAGCTCGCCGAGCTGGCCGCGGGGCCGGAGGACTACCTACGCGTGTACGACGCCGTGCTCGAGCAGGCGCGGGAGCCGGTGATCCTGCACTGGCTGGGGGAGATGTTCGATCCCCAGCTGGCCGGCTACTGGGGCTCGTCCGACGTGGCGGCCGCGACGTCCACGTTCCTCGATCTGGTGTGGGCGCACGCCGGCAAGATCGACGGGGTCAAGGTGTCGCTGCTGTCCGCGTCGCACGAGACCGGGCTGCGGGCCGCGCTGCCGGACGGGGTGCGGTTGTACACCGGCGACGACTTCCACTACCCGGCGCTGATCCGGGGGGACGGGCAGCGGCACTCGGACGCGCTGCTGGGCGCGTTCGCGGCGGTGACGCCGGCGGCGTCGGCGGCGCTGGCGGCGCTGGACGCCGGGGATCTCGACCGGTACGACGCGGAGATGGCGCTCACGCTGCCGCTGTCGCGCCACATCTTCGCCGCGCCCACGTACCACTACAAGACCGGGATCGCGTTCCTGGCGTGGCTGGCCGGGCGGCAACCCGGCTTCACGATGGTGGGCGGTCTGCAGTCGGCGCGGTCGATCGTCCATCTGGCGCGCCTGTTCGCGCTGGCCAACGAGGCGCGGCTGCTGCCGGACCCGGATCTGGCCGCGCACCGGCTCCACCTGTGGCT
>WHSM01000073.1 GCA_009380105.1 Micromonosporaceae bacterium | reverse complement strand
GGACCGCGATGGGTGGGCGGCAGGCGCTGCGACTGTGTCCCGGCGCGATCGTCGTGCGGCCGCGGATGTCCGCGTACGCCGCTGCGAGCAAAGCGGTCTTCGAGGTGTTCCGGGACACGACGCCGTTGGTGGAGGGCCTGTCGATCGACGAGGCGTTCCTCGACGTCGGCGGGCTCCTCCGCACCGCCGGGACGCCCGCCGAGATCGCGGCGCGGCTGCGGGAGGATGTGCGGGAGCGGGTCGGCCTTCCCATCACGGTCGGCGCCGCCAGGACGAAGTTCCTCGCCAAGGTCGCCAGCGGCGTCGCCAAGCCCGACGGCCTGCTGGTCGTGCCGCCCGGCCGGGAGTTGGCGTTCCTGCATCCGCTGCCAGTGGAGCGGCTGTGGGGCGTCGGGCCCGTGACCGCCAGGAAGCTGCGTGAGCGGGGGATCACCACGGTCGGCGTGGTCGCGCGACTGGGCGAGGCGGCCCTGGTCTCGGTGCTCGGGGTGGCGGCCGGCCGGCACCTGCACGCCCTGGCGCACAACCGCGACCCCCGCCCTGTGCGTGTCGGCCACCGCCGGGGCTCGATCGGATCGCAGCATGCCCTCGGTCGCGGGCCGCGGTCCACTGAGGACGTCGACGCGGTGCTCGCCGGCCTGGTCGACCGGGTCGCCCGCCGGATGCGCGCCGCCCAGCGCGTGGGGCGCACTGTGACGTTGCGGCTGCGCTTCGACGACTTCTCGCGAGCTGCCCGCTCCCGGACCTTGTTCCGGGCGACCGCGCACACCCAGACGATTCTCACTGTCGCGCGCGGCCTACTGGCGGCCGCGTCGCCGATGATCGAGCGTCGCGGCCTGACACTCGTCGGCGTCGCGGTCGGCAACCTCGACGACGGCAGAGCGATCCAGCTCGAGCTGCCCTTCGACGGGCGGCCCGGCGAGGAACTCGACACCGCGCTCGACGCCGTGCGGGACCGGTACGGCTCATCCGCCGTCACCCGCGCCACGCAACTCGGCCGCGGGCCTGGTCTGACCGTGCCGCTTCTCCCCGACTGATCCGGCTTCACCGTCTCGTGCGGGGCGGCCGCCAGTCCGCGCCGGCCGCTGTGGCGCGGTCGAGCAGCCCGGTGGGAGCGGCCGTCAGCAGCGTGTTGCGCGCGCTGACGCCGAGCCGGGAACGCGCCCCGAACAGCGCTCCCAGACGCCGGGACCGGCGCACCAGCTTCGCGGTGCGCCGACGGCGCAGCCGGTCGTACCGGGCGAGCACGTCGTCCAACGGCGCGCCCGGGGTCGCCTCGGTGATCAAGGTGCCGAGGGTGATCGCGTCCTCCAGCGCCAGGCAGGCGCCCTGGCCCAGGTTCGGCGTCATCGCGTGCGCCGCGTCGCCGAGCAGCGCGATCCCCCCGTGCCCGACGGACACGCCGAAACGCCGCGGCAGCGGATCCAGGTCGGCCATCGCCTCCTGCCACAGCTCGTCCGGCCGAGTCGCGGCGATCAGCGCGCCGATCGGGTCGTGCCAGTCGGCGAACCAACGGCGCAACAGGTCGAGCTGGACGTCAGCGGACTCCGGCCGCGGGGCTCCTGTCGCCACCGCCACCCAGTGCACGCCGCGGCTGCCGAGCGGGGTGACCAGGAACCGCTGGCCGGAGCCGACGGTCTCACCCGAGGTCACATCGGCCAGCGCCCGGTGGCGCGGCACCACGGCCCGCCATGCGGTGTAGCCGGCCGGCGTCACCGCCGATTCCGGGGAGACCGCGCGGCGCACCACGCTGTCCATGCCGTCGGCGGCGACCACGAGATCCGCCTTCCACCAGTCGCGGCCGTCGCCCACCGCCGGGCCCACGCCGTCCGACGCGCGCACCGCGTCCACTCTCACGCCGGTGCGCACCTCGACGTCGCCCAGCTCGGCCGTCAGGGCGTCATAGAGGTCCTGACGCCGCACCGCGAGGGCCGGCGCGCCGTAGCGCTCGGCCAGGCCCGCCAGGCTCGACCGCGCCAGCACCCGCCCGTCGGGACGGCGGATCACGGTGTCCGCCACCGGCTCGCCGATCTCGTCCAGCCCGGAGCCGACGTTCAACGCACGGAGGGCGTGCACGCCGTTCGGCCACAGCAACAGGGCGCCGCGGCCCACGGCGAGGCTGGACTGGCTCTCCAGGAGCGTGACCTCCCACCGCGCCCGCGCCAGCGCCCCCGCCACCGCCAGGCCGCCGACACCGGCGCCGACGACAACCGCCCGTCGCACTCGATCGTCCCTGCGCGCTAGCGGCCGCTGGGAGACCCGGCGCCGCCGGGCGCCGCGGCGTCAGCTCCGTCGGGCTCCTCGTCGTCGCCGTCGCCGCCACGGGCCTTCTCGTCGGCGTCAGCGGGGTCGCCCTCTGCGTCGCCCTCACCGGCGGCTTCGCCGACCGCTTCGTCGGAGGGGTCGAGCCGCACGGCGCCGGACGGGTCGTACCCGAGCTGCTCCCGCGGACCACGCACCAGCAGGAAGTACACCAGACCGCCCAGCACCGCGACGGCGGCGGTCCACATGTTGAGCCGGAGCCCGAGGAAGGCGTGGGCCTCGTCGATGCGCAGGCCCTCGACCCAGAACCGCCCGACCCCGTACATGATCACGTACAGCGCGAACGCCCGTCCCTTGCCGAACTTGAAGCGCTTGTCCAGCCACCAGATCAACCCCGCGCCGCCGAGGTTCCACAGCGCCTCGTACAGGAACGTGGGGTGGAAGGTCACGAAATCCTCGTAGCCCGTTTCACGCTTCCCGAAGTCGATCTCCAGGCCCCACGGCAGGTCAGTGGGTCGCCCGTACAGCTCCTGGTTGAACCAGTTGCCGATGCGCCCGACGGCCTGCGCCACCGGAAGCCCGACCGCCAACGCGTCGGCGAACACCGTGAGCGGGAAGCCGGCGCGGCGGCAGGCGATCCAGGCCCCGAGAGCCCCGCCGAGGATAGCGCCCGGGATGCCCAGGCCACCCTCGTAGATGCGGAGCGCTCCGAGCGGATCCTGGCCCGGCGCGAAGTACAGCTGGTAGTCGGTGATCACGTGGTACAGCCGGGCGCCGAGGATACCGAACGGGACTGCCCAGATCGCCACGTCCACCGCCAGTCCGGGCGGCGCTCCACGACTGCGCAGCCGGCGGCCGGTGATCCACACGGCCAGGAAGATTCCCGCGACGATGGCCAGGGAGTACGCCCTGATCGGGATCGTCCAATCGACGAACGGCAGCGGGATGAACCACTCTTTGACACTGGGGCTGGGAATAGCGGCAAGAGTCACGAGGCATCACGCTACCTGTGCCGAACCCTGGCCGGTGACCCCGGTCACCTCCTAATGTGCTCAACATGAACTCCCTCACATCCGCGGTCGCCGCAGTCATCACCGACTCCAGCGGACGCGTGCTGCTGTGCCAGCAGAATCAGGGACACCGCCTGTGGGGCCTGCCGGGTGGCAGGATCCGCAACGCCGAAAGCCCGGTCCGCGCCGTCGCGAGAGACGTGCGCGAGGAGACGGGCATGGAGATCGAGCCCGTCGACCTGATCGGGATCTACCACCTGACCGGGGACGCCTGCGGCGAAGACCTGCCCGACGTGCTGATGCACGTGTTCCGGGCGCGGATTGCCAGCGGCGAGGCGTTGGTCAACTCCCCCAGTTGGATCCGCCGGCTCACCTGGGCCGCGGTCGACTCCCTCCCGAAGCCACTCACCGCCACCACGCAGATCGCCGTGGCCGACGCGGCCGACGGCAGGTCAGGGGTGCTGCGGGACGTGTTGCGCGCCGCGGAGCCGGAGGTGCCGGACGCGGTCGAAGAGTTGAGCGTCGGCTAACGCCGACGCACGCCGTCGGCCAACTCCCCCGCCAGGGCGCTCAGCGCGGACACGCCGGAGGCGAAATCCTGCGCGTCCAGGAGCCGCTGGATCAGCGCGCTGCCCACGATCACGGCGTCGGCGTAACCCGCGACCTCGGCCGCCTGCGCGCCGTCGCGCACGCCGAGGCCGACGCCGATCGGCAGGTCGGTGACCTTGCGGGTCCGGGCCACCAGGTCCGGCGCCAGCGAGCTGGTCTGCTCCCGGGCCCCGGTCACGCCCATCACGCTGGTGGCGTAGACGAAGCCCCGGGTGGCCGCGACGGTCAGGGCGAGCCGCTCGTCGCTGGAGCTGGGCGCCACGAGGAAGATCCGGTCCAACTGATGCGCGTCGGAGGCGGCCAGCCACAGCTGCGCCTCGTCGGGGATCAGGTCCGGGGTGATGAGACCGGCCCCGCCCGCGTTCGCCAGGTCCCGGGCGAAGGCGTCAACGCCGTACTGCTCCACCGGGTTCCAGTACGTCATCACGACCGTCGGCGCGCCGGCGCCCGCCACGGCCTCCACGGTGCGGAGGACGTCGGCGGTGCGGACACCGGCGGCGAGCGCGATGTCGCTGGCCCGCTGGATCACCGGGCCGTCTATGACGGGGTCCGAGTACGGGAAGCCCACCTCGACCAGGTCTACGCCGGCCTCCACCATCGCGCGGCACGCCGCGATCCCCCGCTCCACGGTCGGGAAACCGGCCGGCAGGTAGCCGACGAGCACGGCGCGGTCCGGGGCCCGGGCCTTGTCGAAAGCCGCGGAGACGCTCACTGGCTGCCCTCCTCGCCGTCGGACGAGCCGCCGTCGGACGAGCCGCCTCCTGGCGAGCCGTCCTCGGACAGCAGGCCGAACCACGCGCCCGCCGTATCCACGTCCTTGTCCCCGCGCCCGGAGAGGTTAACCATGATCACCGCTTCCGGCGCCAGGTCCTTGGCGATCCGCAGCGCGCCGGCCAGCGCGTGGGCGCTCTCGATCGCCGGGATGATGCCCTCGGTCCGGCACAGCAGCGAGAACGCGTCCATCGCCTCGGCGTCGGTCACGGGCTGGTAGTCCACCCGTCCAGCGTCGTGCAGCCACGCGTGCTCCGGGCCCACTCCGGGGTAGTCCAGGCCGGCCGAGATCGAGTGCGACTCTATGGTCTGACCGTCGGCGTCCTGCAGCAGGTACGAACGCGAGCCGTGCAGCACCCCGGTGCTGCCGCCGGTGAGCGTGGCGGCGTGCCGGCCGGTGTCCACGCCTTCGCCGCCGGCTTCGAAGCCGCACAGCTTCACCGACGCGTCGTCGAGGAACGCGTGGAAGATCCCGATGGCGTTGGAGCCGCCGCCGACGCAGGCGCACACGGCGTCCGGCAGCCGGCCCAGCAGCTCCAGCGCCTGGGCGCGGGCCTCGATCCCGATCACCTTCTGGAAGTCGCGCACCATCGCCGGGAACGGGTGCGGCCCGCCGACTGAGCCGATCACGTAATGGGTGTCATCGACGTTGGCCACCCAGTCCCGGAACGCCTCGTTCATGGCGTCCTTCAAGGTGCGGCTGCCGCTGGTCACCGGCACCACCTCGGCGCCGAGCAGCCCCATCCGGGCCACGTTGAGCGCCTGCCGCCGGGTGTCGACCTCGCCCATGTAGACCGTGCAGTCCAGATCGAACAGGGCCGCGGCGGTGGCCGCGGCGACGCCGTGCTGGCCGGCGCCGGTCTCGGCGATCACCCGGCGCTTGCCCATCTGCCTGGTCAGCAGCGCCTGGCCGAGCACGTTGTTGACCTTGTGAGCGCCGGTGTGGTTGAGGTCTTCGCGCTTGAGCAGGATGCGGCGCCCGGCGGCCTCGGAGAGCCGCTGCGCGTCGTACAGCAGGGACGGCCGCCCGGCGTAGTCGCGCAGCAGCCGTCCCAGTTCGGCCTGGAACCCCTCGTCGCCCATTGCCTTCTGGTACGCCGCGTCCAGCTCGTCCAGCGCCGCGATCAGCGCCTCGGGGACGAACCGTCCTCCGTACGGGCCGAAGTGGCCGGAGGAATCGGGCCCGCCGCTCGCCATCGACTTCACCCCATCGCTCATCGGGCCGGCCTCGGAGTCGCCGGGTGGCTGCCCGCGGTGACCAGCTCGGCGACGGCCTCGCGCGGGCTCTTCTTGGTCACCAGGCCTTCGCCGACCAGCACCGCGTCGGCCCCGGCGCCGGCGTACCGGATCAGGTCGTGCGGCCCCCGCACGCCGGACTCGGCGACCTTCACCACGCTGCTCGGCAGCCCCGGCGCGATCCGCTCGAACGCCGAGCGGTCCACCTCCAAGGTCTTCAGGTCTCTGGCGTTCACGCCGATGACCTTCGCCCCGGCGTCGAGCGCCCGGTCCGCCTCTTCCTCGGTGTGCACCTCGACCAGCCCGGTCATGCCGAGCGACTCGATCCGCTCCAGCAGGCCGATCAGGACGTTCTGCTCCAGCGCTGCCACGATCAGCAGCACCAGATCCGCGCCATGCGCCCGCGCCTCGTGCACCTGGTAGCTGGTGACCACGAAGTCCTTGCGCAGCACGGGCACGTCGATCGCGGCCCGGACGGCCGCGAGATCCTCCAGGCTGCCCTTGAACCGCCGTTGCTCGGTGAGCACGCTGACGCAGCGGGCGCCGCCGGCGGCGTACTCCCGGGCGAGCTCGGCCGCGTCGGGAATGTCGGCGAGCTGGCCTTTGGACGGCGAGGAGCGCTTGACCTCGGCGATGACACCCACACCCGCCGCGCGCAGCGCCGCGAACGCGTCCTTGGCGGCCGGTGAGGCGGCGGCGCGCTCACGGATCTCGTCGAACGAAACCGCCTGCTGGCGCGCTGTGAGGTCCTCCCGGACCCCCGCCAGGATTTCCTCGAGGGTGTTCATCGAGGACTCCGCTCTCCGGGTGTCATGCGGCCGATCGTATGCGGAGGCGGTTATCTTCCAGCCTTGGGGGTGCGGCGAGGTCCGCGCGCGCCGGCGCGATAATGCCTGGCGGCCCGGTCCCGGCCTCGCGCAGGTCAGCGCGCTGCCCTCACCGCCGCCCAGCCCTCACCGCCGCCCAGCCCTCACCGCTCCGCGGTCGGGTCGGCGCCGGAGTCGAGCGCGTCCCACATCGCGGCCGGGTCGTCCGGCGTCTGCGCTGTCCGCTTCCGGTTCCGGCCGGTTGCGGCGGATTCGCCTTCTGGGCGTTCGTAGCGCGTTCCCATCGACGGCCAGTCGGCGCTCCGCAGCAGCGCCAGCGCGCCGGCCGCCAGCGCCAGCAGACCCCCGGCGAGGGTCGCCGCCGGCCACAGCCCGCCATCCACGACCTGCCGCCCGCTGTCACCTGCCGTGGCCAGACCCCGCACGCCGGCCGCGACGATCGCCCCGCCGCTGACCGCCGTCAGCGCGGCGACCGCGCGACGGGCTTGTCCGCGGGCGGCGTACAACGCGAACGCGGCCGCCAGCACGACGAGAGCCGCTGCCGGCGCCCAGGCGGCGAGGTCCGCGCCGGTGACGGTCTCCCGCAGCGGCGACAGCGGCGGCTGCCGTCCGACGGTCCGCTCCGCCCAGACCTGCCGCGTCGCCAGCAGCGCCCCTCCCCCGCCCGCCAGACAGCCGACGACCGCGGCAGCGAACTCGCGGCGGGCGGAGCGGCGGCCCGGCGAGGTCACCGCGCCGGCCGGAGCTTCGCGGCCGAGGCGATCGCCGCGAGCACCGCGGCGGCCTTGCTGCGGGTCTCGGCGTCCTCGGCCTCCGGGTCTGAGTCGGCCACGATCCCGCCGCCGGCCTGCACGTACGCCCGGCCGTCGCGGATGAGCGCGGTGCGGATCGCGATCGCCATGTCGAGGTCGCCGGCGAAGTCGAGATAGCCGACGGTGCCGCCGTACAGGCCGCGGCGGGTGGGCTCCAGTTGGTCGATGATCTCCATCGCGCGCACCTTCGGCGCCCCGGACAGAGTGCCGGCGGGGAATGTGGCGCGCAGCGCGTCAAACGCCGTCTGGTCGACGGTCAACTCCCCGACCACGGTGGAGACGATGTGCATCACGTGGCTGTAGCGCTCGATGGTCATGAACTCCGGCACCTCCACGGTGCCGGGCACGCACACCCGCCCCAGGTCGTTACGCCCGAGGTCGACGAGCATCACGTGCTCGGCCCGCTCCTTCGGGTCGGAGATCAGCTCCGCGGCGAGCGCGGCGTCCTCCTCCGGGGTGGCGCCGCGGGGACGGGTGCCGGCGATCGGGTGCAGCAGCGCCCGCCGTCCGCTGACCTTCAGGTGCGCCTCCGGGCTGGAGCCGACGATGTCGAAGCCGTCGAACCGCAGCAGGTACATGTACGGGCTGGGGTTGGCGGTGCGCAGCACCCGGTAGATGTTGAGCGGGTCGGCGTCGGTGTCGATCTCGAACCGCTGTGACGGCACGATCTGGAAGCACTCGCCCGCCCGGATCGCCTCCTTCGCCGCCTCGACGGCCTTCTGGTAGCCGCCGTCCGGGGTGCGCCCGACGACGTGCTCGGCCGGCGCCCGCTCCACGGTGGAGACCATCGGCGGGTTGGGCCGCGACAGGGCTGTGGTCATCGCGTCGAGCCGCCCGACCGCCTGATGGAACGCCGCCCGCGCCACGGCCTCGGACGGGTCGACCGGGAGCACGGCGTTGGCGATCAGCCAGAGCGCTCCGTCGTAGTGGTCGAGTGCCGCGACGTCGGTGGCGAGCATCATTCCCAGCTCGGGGAAGCGCAGGTCGTCCTCGCCGGTGTCCGGCAGCCGCTCGAAGTGCCGCACGATGTCGTAGCTGAGGAACCCGACCATGCCGCCGCTGAGGGTCGGGATGCCGTCCAGGCGTGGCGAGGCGAGGGCCTCGACGGTCTCGCGCAACGCCACGTCGGGCTGGCCGTCGGCGGGCACGCCCTCCGGCGGCTCGCCGAGCCACATGGCCCGGCCGTCCCGCTCGGTCAGGGTGGCGCTGCTCCGTACCCCCACGAAGGAATAGCGCGACCACGCGCCTGCCTGCTCCGCCGACTCCAACAGGAAGGTGCCGGGACCGCCGGCGAGTTTGCGGTACAGGCCGACCGGCGTTTCGCTGTCGGCGAGCAGACGGCGGGTGACCGGCACGACCCGGCCACGCTTGGCGAGCTCGACAAAGGTCTCCTCGTCCGGGGTGACGGCTCCGGAGGTCATGGCGCGGTCCCTTCGACGGCGGGTAGCTCGTGGTGGAAGCAGGTCCGCTCGCCGGTGTGGCAGGCGGGCCCGACCTGGTCGACCTGGACCAGCAGCGCGTCTCCATCGCAGTCGAGCGCGACGGACTTCACGTGCTGGGTGTGCCCGGACGTCTCGCCTTTGACCCAGTGGCGCTGCCGGCTGCGGGACCAGAAGGTGCTGCGGCCGGTCACGAGGGTGCGGCGCAGCGCCTCGTCGTCCATCCAGCCGACCATCAGGACCTGGCCGGTGTCGTGCTGCTGGATCACGGCCGCGACCAGGCCGTCGGGGTCGCGTTTGAGCCGCGCGGCGATCGTGGGATCGAGCGCGGCGTCAGGCGGGGACTCGGTCACAGCGACAATTCTCTCGTACGCCGGTTACGCGGCGCCGTCTGGTGCTTGCGGCCCGCGATGAATTCATCTAGCGTTGATTTCATCAGTGCTGAATTCCTCCCCTCAGGAGCCATGATGGCCAACGCGATCCAGGTGGACGACCTGGTCGTCCATCGCGGGGGAAAACCAGTCCTCCGCGGCATCTCCTGCGCCGTCGCCAGCGGCACGGTCACCGGGCTGCTCGGCCCCAGCGGCAGCGGCAAAACCACCCTGATGCGCGCGATCGTCGGGGTGCAGAAGGTCCGGTCCGGGCAGGTCACGGTGCTCGGGCTCCCCGCCGGCTCCCCCCGGCTGCGCCGCCGCATCGGTTACCTCACCCAGGATCCTTCGATCTACGCCGACCTGACCGTGCGGGAGAACGCCCGCTATTTCGCCTCGTTGTACGGGACCGGCCGCCGCGCCGCCGACCAGGCGGTCGTCGACGTGGGGCTCGGCGATGCCGCGAAGCAACTGGTCTCCACGCTCTCCGGCGGCCAACACGCCCGGGCCTCGCTCGCGTGCGCCCTGCTGGCCGAGCCCGACCTGCTGGTGCTCGACGAGCCGACAGTGGGCCAGGACCCGGTGCTGCGGCACGACCTGTGGCAGCAGTTCCACGCGCTCGCCGCGACCGGCACGACGCTCCTCGTGTCCAGCCACGTGATGGACGAGGCGAGCCGCTGCGACCGGCTGCTGCTGTTGCGTGACGGCGGGCTGCTCGCCGACGACACCCCGGACGAATTGCGCCGCAAGACCGACACCAACGACCTGGAGGAGTCCTTCCTCCGCCTCATCCTCGCCCTGCGCGACCAGCCGGTGGAGGTGGCGTGATGTCGCTGCGGATCACTCTGCGGACCACCGGCCGGGTGCTCAACCAGATCCGGCACGACCCCCGGACCATCGCACTGATCCTGCTGGTGCCCAGCCTGCTGCTCGTCCTCCTGCGGTACATCTTCGACTCGCAGCCCGCGATCTTCGACCGGATCGGGCTGATGATGCTCGGCATCTTCCCGTTCATCTCGATGTTCCTGGTCACCAGCATCGCGATGCTTCGGGAGCGCACCACCGGCACCCTGGAGCGGATGCTCACCACGCCGCTGCACAAACTGGACCTTCTCCTCGGGTACGGCATCGCGTTCGCGGTCCTGGCCGCGCTCCAGGCGACGGTTGCCACGTCGGTGGCGTACCACCTGCTCGACCTGGACACCGAGGGCAGCCTCGGCACGGTGATGGGGATTGCGATCGGCGACGCGGTGCTCGGCTCCGCGGTCGGGCTGTTCACCAGCGCGTTCGCCACCAGCGAGTTCCAGGCCGTGCAGTTCATGCCGGTGGTGGTGGCGCCGCAGATACTGCTGTGCGGCCTGATCTGGCCGCGGGAGGAGATGATCGGCTGGCTGCAGGCCGCCAGCGACGTGCTGCCGTTGACGTACGCCGTCGACGCACTCCTCGAAGTGAGCGCCCACACCGATGCGACCGACCAGATGTGGCGTGACGTGGCGATCGTCGTGGGAGCCACGGTGGTCGCCCTGCTGCTCGGCGCGGCCACGCTGCGCCGGCGATCCGGATAGGCGAGCGCGATGGCGCGGACCGGCCGACGGCGCGGAAAGCCCGACACCCGGGAGGCGATCCTCTCGGCGGCGCGGGAGGCGTTCGCCGAGCACGGGTACGACCGGAGCTCGATCCGGGCCATCGCGGCCGCCGCCGAGGTCGACCCGGCGTTGGTGCAACACTACTTCGGCAACAAGGACAAGCTCTTCCTCGCCGCGATGGAGTCCCCGATCGACCCGGCCGAGATGATCGCGGAGGTGGTGGAGGGCGGCAGCGTGGACGACCTCGGGGAGCGGCTGGTCCGCACGTTTGTGCGGGTGTGGGACTCCCCGGCCGGCAAGCCGGCCGCGGCGATGATCCGCACCATGGTGAGCCGGGAGTGGTCCTCGCGCCTGCTGCGGGAGTTCCTGCTCAGCCAGATCCTGCGCCGGATCGCCGCCGCGCACGTCATCACCGAACCGGACCGCCGGTTCCCGTTGGTCGCCTCGCAGATGATCGGCCTCGGGATGGCGCGCTACATCCTCAAGATCGAGCCGCTGGCCAGCGCGCCGCCCGAGTTCGTGGTCGCGACGATCGCGCCCACCGTGCAGCGCTACCTGACCATGGAGCTGCCGACGGGCTGAGCGCGCAGCCGCTCGACTGCCGCCGCGCGATCGGCTTGGGCGTCGGCGGCCAACATCCCGCCCTGCTCGGCCAGCAACTCGAGATCCTCCAGCTGACGCTCCAACTCCGCCTGCAGCGCGGGGTGCGCCAACTGCCACGTGTGGGGATCCAGCTCGGCCGGACGCCGGTGCGACCAGGACAGGTCGGCCGACGCGACGGCAGCCGCTGCGTCGTAGCCGCACGCCGCCGACCACATGGCGAAGTCGACGCAGCCGTGGAGGTGGCACTGCGCCGCGTACAGGGTGGCGGCGACCGCGTCGTCGGTGGCGTCGTCGGGGCCGTCGGCGCCGTTGTCGTGGTGGTACGGGCTGAGATAGAACTCAGCGATCAGGCGCGACACCTCGCGAAACGCGCCCGGGTCACCCGCGAGGCCCGACCAGACAGCGTCGAGCATGGCGCGCCAGGCGCACGGATAGGCCCGGCGCTCCTTGGGCGGCCGGGCCTCGTGCCCCCGCAGCAGCCGCTCCGCGGCCGCCGCCGCGAACGCCGTGCGCTCCCCGGCTGCCAGCGCCTCCAGCATGCGGTGCTCCGTCGCCTGCACGTCGGCGACGTGGTGCATGCCGAGCCGGTCCAGCTCGGTGCGCACCACGCCCGCGGACAGGTGGACCTGCCCGGCGGCGCGGTGAGCCTGCCGCGGAGCGCTGGTGACAACCATCGGCGCCCCCTCCGTGGTCGGTGCTCTCCCCATTCTTACCTCAGAAGTGGCCGGCCGACCGGGGCAAAGGCGTCTGTCAGTACGTCTTGTGGCGGAACCAGGAACGGGCGGCCGACGTGTTGAGCAGCACGATGAACAGCAGCGGGCCGATCAGCGAGGCGCCGGCGATCGCGTACAGCGCGGCGTCCGCCCCGGCCTGCGCCAACATCACGAAGTCGAGCGCGACGCCGAGGACGCCCAGCACCGCGAAGATCAACACGAGCACGCGGGCCCACTGCCGGCCTCGCTGCAGCTTGCGCGCGATCAGGAAGTAGAGCAGCGCGATCACAAGGAACACCGCGGCGACGACCAGGCCGGCGCCGGCGAACAGAGCGCGGACCTCTTCCGGGACCTGGTCGGCGGGGAGCTGCGTGGCGCCGGCCCCGAGCGCGCCGAACGCGATCGCGGCCAACAGCGTCAGAGCGCCGCCGAGATAGATGAAGAACGCGGCCACGTGCACGGAGAACGGCGCGCTGCCACGCTCCTGGGGCCACGCGGGATGCGGCTGCTGGTGATAGGGGTGATAAGCCATGCCGACAGGCTGCCCGCCAGGGGCGGCCGTTGCCATCCCCGCTTCGTGCCACGAGGCCGCGATCACACAACGATCGGGAGCCGAGGGCCGGGGCGGTGTCAGGCGAGCACGAGTCGGCCTGCCGTGACCAGATAGGCGATGGCCCAGGCGCGGACCGGGCAGGGGTACGGCCGCAGGCACACGCACAGATGCCGGACGGCGTTGTCGGGGACGTGCTCCTGGAAGTACGCGTGAGCGAGCTGGACCAGCTCACAGTCGATCTCGTCAGGCACGGGTCGCTCCTCGCGGCTCGCAGGATGGTGAGGCCGGTGGGTCGCCGCGCCCCGGTCGCCTGGAATAGCTGGCAGACGACGACCCACCGGGGCTTGCGGGCGCCGCACGGTGCGGGCGCTGTGCGACGGGCTGGGCATCCCCCGAGCCTTGGCCGGCCTCGCGCCGACGCCCGCCGAGGACGTGGAGGAGCGCGACACGGACCGCCGGAGCTTCCTCACCGGCAGCATGGGCGCGGCCCTGGTCGGAGCCGCCGCCCCGCTCCGCGACGCGAACGCCGCCCACATCGGCGCCGCCGAAGTCCAACAACTCCACAAAGCCGCCCGCGAGCTGCAGGTGCTCGATCGGCTCCATGGGGCCGACACCCTGTGCGAGATCGCGATTCGGTGCCTGCGCCGCGCCGACGAATGGCTCAATCACGCGACCTACGCCTCCGAGATCGGTCGCGAGTTGCAGGTCGCGTATGGACGGCTCGCCCAGGTGACGGGCTGGCTGCATTACGATGCGGGCCGTCAGGCCACCGCCCGCCATCATTACCGGGAAGCGCTTGGCGCCGCCCAACTGGCTCGAGACCTCGACATGGAGGTGTGGGTACTCGAAGCCATGAGCCAGCAGGCGTCCTACGTGGGACGCCCGCGGGAAGCGGCGCAACTCGCCAGGCGAGCGCAGGAGGTCGCCGCCGGGTGGGCGACTCCCCGGGTCAACGCGTTGTTGTTCGTTCGCGAAGCCACGGCTTGGGCTCGCGCAGGTGACAACGCGGCGTTCCATCGCGCGTTCATCGAGGCCGAGCACGTGTTCGACCCGAGGCCGGAGGCGGACGATCCGCACTGGATCGTCTTCTTCGACGAGTCCGAGTTGACAGGCTTGAAGGCGGCCAGCCTTTCCTACCTGCGCCACCACGACCGCGCCGTCGCTCTGCTAGCAGAGGCCGTTCGGCGCAAGGCCACGAGTGGGTTGCGCCGCAACCATCTCTGGTATCAGGTGCGGTTCGCTGAAGAGTGGTTGAAGCTAGGGGATCTCACCGTCGGCTGCGAGGCCATCGAGCGGGCGCTGCCGGCGCTCCAGAACATTACGTCGGCGCGGATTCGCGGTCGACTGCGCGACGCCTGTCGTGTCTTGGCCAGCCGAGACGGTCGGCGGGCGCGCGATGTGCTCGATCAAGCGCGCCGTGTCGGCGTGGCCACGCTCTAGGTTCGGGCGCGTGACTGCCCCTTGAGCCTGCGCGACGGTGTCAGGTGCGGGTCTGGTCCATCCAGGAGGCGTGGAGCTTGCCGTACACCGAGTCGGGCTCGGTGAGCAGCTCGGCGTGCGGGCCGCGCTGCACCACCCGGCCGTCGTCGAAGACGATCACCTCGTCGGCGGACTCGGCGGTGGAGAGCCGGTGCGCGATCGCCACCGTGGTCCGGCCTCGCGTCACCGCGTCCAGGGCGCGC
>WHSM01000629.1 GCA_009380105.1 Micromonosporaceae bacterium | reverse complement strand
GCTTAGACTCCAGGCAGCCTGTGTGGCTGCCAAGCAGGAGGTGCGGGCCAGTGCGAAAAGTGCTCATCGCGAACCGTGGCGAGATCGCGGTGCGGATCATCCGCGCCTGCCGCGACGCCGGGCTGGCCAGCGTCGCCGGGTACGCCGACTCGGACCGGGACGCGCCGCACGCCAGGCTGGCCGACGAGTCGTACGCCCTCGGCGGCGACACCCCTGGCGAGACGTACCTCCGGATCGACAAGCTGGTCGACGTCGCCCGCAAGGCAGGCGCCGACGCGGTGCACCCCGGATACGGCTTCCTGGCCGAGAACGCCGAATTCGCCGAGGCCGTGATCGACGCCGGGCTGACCTGGATCGGCCCCACGCCGCAGGCGATCCGCGACCTCGGCGACAAGGTCACCGCGCGACACATCGCGCAGCGCGCCGGCGCCCCGCTGGTGGCCGGCACCCCGGACCCGGTCGGCGGCCCGGACGAGGTGGTCGCCTTCGCCGAGCAGCAGGGGCTGCCGATCGCGATCAAGGCGGCGTTCGGCGGCGGCGGCCGTGGCCTGAAGGTGGCCCGCACGCTGGCGGAAGTGCCGGCGATGTTCGAGTCGGCGACCCGCGAGGCGGTGGCGGCGTTCGGGCGCGGCGAGTGCTTCGTGGAGCGTTACCTGGACCAGCCCCGGCACGTCGAGGCGCAGGTGCTCGCCGACCAGCACGGCAACGTGATCGTGGTCGGCACCCGCGACTGCTCGCTGCAGCGCCGGCATCAGAAGCTCGTGGAGGAGGCCCCGGCGCCGTTCCTCACCGACGAGCAGCGCGCCACCATCCACGAGTCTGCCAAGGCGATCTGCCGCGAGGCCGGCTACCACGGCGCGGGGACGGTCGAGTACCTGGTGGGCCAGGACGGCGCCGTCAGCTTCCTCGAAGTGAACACCCGGCTCCAGGTCGAGCACCCGGTCACCGAGGAGACCACAGGCATTGATCTGGTACGCGAGCAGTTCCGGATCGCCGCCGGTGAGAAGCTCCGATTCGACGCCGACCCGGAGCCACGGGGCCACTCCATCGAGTTCCGCATCAACGGCGAGGACCCCGGCCGCGGCTTCCTGCCCGCGCCGGGCACGGTCACAAGCTTCATTCCTCCGTACGGCCCGGGAGTGCGCGTTGACGCCGGAGTGGAGTCCGGCTCGATCATCGGCGGCAACTTCGACTCGCTCCTCGCCAAGGTGATCGTCACCGGCGAGACCCGGGAGCAGGCGCTGGAGCGCTCGCGGCGCGCGTTGGACGAGATGGTGGTCGAGGGCATGGCCACGGCGCTGCCGTTCCATCGGGCGATCGTGCGCGATGCCGCGTACGCCCCGGCGAAGCCGGACGAGGCGTTCACGGTGCACACGCGCTGGATCGAGACCGAGTGGGCCGGAGGCATCGCGCCCTTCAGCGGCGGCGGCGGCGCGCCGGAAGAGGCCGCCGGCCGCGAGACAGTGGTGGTCGAGGTCAACGGCAAGCGCGTGGAGGTCTCGCTGCCGGAAG
>WHSM01000009.1 GCA_009380105.1 Micromonosporaceae bacterium | reverse complement strand
GGCGTCGACGAGCGGTGCGATGTCGACGCCGTTCACAACGACGTTCTGTAGCTCGCCGTAGATCTCGACGTCGACCAACTCGACGCCGAGCATGCGGCTCTCGTTGAACAGGGCGCCGCGTACCTGCGCCCCGGTGAAGTCGACTGCGCGCATGCGGGCGTCAATTGAGGAACACCCGGGTGAAGGTGGCCCCGGAGGCTCACGCGCTCGAAGCGTGCTCCGGTGAGGTCCTGCTCGCGGAACTCGGTCATGGACATCACACTAGGACCAGTTCCGGACGATCTACGTCCGGTTCATCCGTGACCACCTAAGTCTGCTCGGGTACCGACCGCTCTCGGCCCTGGGTGGACGCCTCGCTTGGCCCGAGCAGGTGACACGCCACCGCCGAAGGCGGCAGGGGGGCACCTTGCAGCCAATCGATGGTGGCTGCTCGCGAACGCGACGCGACGTCGTCGTCAGGGACGCTCCGCACAAGTGTGACGAGGCTGGGGACAACGTCCCGCAACGCCGCACGAGCCTGGGCCATGGTGTCGGGTGCGCCACTGTGCGTCGCAGCCGGGACCGTGTCAGCACCTCCTGGGCGTCAGAGTCTGGGCCTCGCCTGGGGCATGGGGTGTCCGTCATCGATTCAGTCCCGTGGCGGGAACGTTTCTGGCGGTGGCTGTGCCAACGGCGATCCAATGGGACAGCTGACGCTTGGTGCGCAGGTCGGCGCCGTTGACGTGCAGCCAACCCTGAACCAATCGACCTTTCATCTCCATCGGCCGCGCGTTGGTGGTCGCGAGGAGACGGTCGGCGCGTGCGGGACCGACCCGCACCAAAAGGCCGCCTTGACTACTTGCCGCCACTGCCACCTTGCCGGCGACGAGGAAGGCGAGTCCTCCGAACATCATCTGTTCGGTCACGGGCGAGCTGTCCACCAGCAGCTCCCGGACACGGTCGGCCAGGTGCACGTCGTAGGCCACTACGACTCTCTTGGCGTTGTCCGCTGGACGTCCCCGCGAGCCGGGGGTGTGCGTCGCCCGCCGGGCGCGAACCGCCAGTCGCGGATCGCTGCCGCGAACCGGTCGAGGGCCTCATCCGCTGGTCCACGCCGCTCATGGCGCGCGGGCCAGGCGGCGACCGCTTCCGCGCCGAATGGCTCGTCGTCGCCCTCCCAGCCTTGCTCGGTGACAAGCCGGCCGCACGCCGGCCATCGACGGTGGGTATCGCGGTCGACGGTCACCTGCTCCAGGTTCGGACGACACGCTCGGGCTTCGATGTGAGCCCGCATGATGGCCGCGATCTCGATGCCGTGGTGCGCGCTGACGCCTCGATCGTTCTCGGGCTGGCAGCGGGTGTGCTCAGCCTTGACGACACCCGTGGGCTCGTCGACATCGAAGGCGATGAAGCCGCCGTACGAGCCGTCTTCAACCCCGACGCGCCTATGCCGGAGGCTCCGTGCGCCGATGACCGCCCACACCACCCGGTGGAGCAACACGCCTGAGCGCGAAGCCGCGCGCCGCCGCACCATTCGAAAGCATCATCGCCGCGTGGTAAACCAGTTACCCGACAGTCTCTCAGAGACCTTGTCCGGCCAGCCGCCTCAGCCACGGTCGTCTCACCGGCGAACACGCTGAGCACGACCCGGGCCTTCACCTCGACCGGGATCGCTGGGGACGGGCATCACAGACTCCTTCACAGCAAGAGGGTCAACCTACAACCCCTGCCAGGAATCTTTAGTAGGGCCGGCGAGACTCGAACTCGCACTGTCGCGGACCTAAACCGCGTGCCTCCTGCCAGTTGGGCTACGGCCCCCTGGGCGTCGCGCGCCCTCGAACATTGTGCCAGGAGCGCGACGCCTCGTCGCGGTGACAGCCGCGGTGTCAGTCCAGGCCGAGGTCGCGGCGCAGCTTCGCCACGTGGCCGGTGGCCTTGACGTTGTACATCGCCTTGGCGATCCTGCCGTCCTCACCGATCACGAACGTGGAGCGGATCACGCCCATGGTCTTGCGGCCGTAGTTCATCTTCTCGCCGTAGGCGCCGTAGGCCGTCAGCACCTGCTTGTCCGGGTCGGAGACCAGCGGGAACGTCAGCGAGTCCCGTTCGCGGAACGTCGCCAGCCGCTCCGGTTTGTCGGGGGAGATGCCGACGACCTCGTACCCCTGCGCCTTCAGAGAGGCCAGCGAGTCGCGGAAGTCGCACGCCTGCTTGGTGCAGCCGGGCGTCATCGCGGCGGGGTACGCGTACAGCAGCACCGTGCGACCTCGCAGGTCGGCCAGGCGCAGGGTGTCGCCGGAGTCGGTGGCAAGTGTGAAATCGGGGGCCGCGTCACCTTCGGCGAGGCGGACGGGAGCAGTCTCGGTCATGCCGGCAGCGTAGCGAGCCCTCCCGACGACAGGGCGCGCGAGGAGGTGGCGCGACACAACCACGGGAGGGCTTGTTGCAACCTCTTTGCAAGAGCAAGTCACCGGTAATAGGCTTCGGTCCATGGATCCGGTGGCGCTGCATATCGCAAACGGCCTCGTGAACGCGCCGGTCTGGCTGGCGTACCTCGGCATCGCCGTGGTGGCGCTCGTCGTCTGCGTCAAGCGGGCAGGGCGTGACCTCGACGAGCGGCTCGCGCCGATGGCGGGCCTGGTCGCGGCGTACATCTTCGCGGTGCAGATGCTCAACTTCCCCGTCTTTCCCGGCGTCAGCGGGCACCTGCTCGGCGCCGCGCTCGCGGCGCTGCTGGTCGGCCCCTGGGCCGGCGCGCTCTGCGTGTCGATCGTGCTGATCGTGCAGGCGTTCGTGTTCGCGGACGGAGGCGTGACCGCGCTCGGCCTCAACATCGGGAACATGGCCCTGGTCGGCACGGTCGCCGCCTACGGCGTGATCGCGCTGCTGCTGCGCGTGCTGCCGCGCACGATCGCCGGCCTGTCCGTGACCGCCTTCGTCGCCGGCCTGCTCAGCGTGGTGGCGGCGGCGTTCGGCTTCGTGCTTCAGTACGCCCTGGGCGGCGTCGCCCCGATGCCGTTGGGTTGGGTGGCCGGCGCCGTGGGCGGCACGCATCTGCTGATCGGGATCGGCGAAGGGCTCATCACCGCGATCACTGTGGTCGCCGTGGCCCGGGTGCGACCCGATCTGGTGCACGCGCTGCGTCAGGCTGGTTGGCGTACCCCCGAAAAGGCTCCTGTCGCGGTGGGCGCGGGGAGCGCGTCGTGAGCCGGACCCGATGGTTCCTGCTCGCCGGTCTGCTGGTGTCGCTGCTGCTCGCGGGACTGGCGAGCAACCTCGCGTCCTCCGATCCCGACGGCCTGGACAGCGTCACCAGGGAAGGCTGCCGCTACTCCGGCGACGAGATCGCCGGCGGGGAGTGCATGGCGCGTGACGCCCGGGAGCACGAGGTCGGCGGGCCGCTGGCCGACTACGGCGTCGCCGGGATCGACAACCCGCGCCTGTCCACCGGCCTGGCCGGGGTGGTCGGGGTGCTGCTGGTGTTCGGGATCGGCGCCGTGGTGTTCCGGCTGGCGCGACGGCGACCCGAGCCGCGCCGCGAGACCGACGCCGAGCGCGCGGAAGCGTCGCGCTGATGGCCGGCGGGCACAGCCATCCGCTGTACCTGGACCAGTCGTCGCCTGTGCACCGGCTGGCGCCCGAGGTGAAGATCGTCGCGTCCGTCGGCTTCACGGTGCTGATGGTGCTCACACCGCGGACCGAGTTCTGGGCCTTCGGGGTCTATCTGCTGCTGCTCCTCGGCGTGGCCTTCGCCGCCCGGGTCTCCCCGTGGTGGCTTGCGACCCGCTCGTTGATCGAGGCGCCGTTCGTGGTGCTGGCCGTGCTGCTGCCGTTCCTGGGTTCCGGGCCGCGCGTGGACTGGCTGGGGCTTTCGCTCTCCGTCGAGGGCCTGCTCGGCGCCTGGAACATCGTCGCCAAGGCCACTCTGGGCGTGCTGTCGTCACTCCTGCTGGCGGCCACCACCCAGATGCGCGACCTCGTGCTCGGCCTGGACCGGCTGCGGTGCCCCGCCGTCGTGACCCAGATCGTGACATTCATGCTGCGGTACGCCGAAGTGCTCGCCGCCGAAGCACGGCGGATGCGGATCGCCCGGATCTCCCGCGGCGACTCGCCGCGATTCCTGTGGCAGGCCCGTGGCTTCGCGGTCGGCGCCGGTGCGCTGTTCCTGCGCGCCTTCGAGCGCGGTGAGCGGGTGTATCTGGCGATGGTCTCGCGCGGGTACACCGGTCGGCTGCCCGCCCTGTACGGCCCCGGCCCCGGCCTCGCGCAGTGGTCGGCCGCGCTGGCGCTGCCCGTCGCGGCGGGGCTCGTGCTCGCCGTCGCCGCGGGCAGGGCAGTATTCATGTCATGACCGCCTCGCTGCTCGTCGAAGGGGTGAGCTACGCGTACCCGGACGGTCACGTGGCGCTGCGGGGCGTCGATCTGACGATCCCGCCGGGGGAGCGGGTGGCGCTGCTGGGGCCGAACGGCGCCGGCAAGACCACGCTGGTGCTGCACCTGAACGGAATCCTGGGCGGGGCCGGCTCTGCCGGCGGGGCTGGGGCCGCCGGCGCGCCCGGCGACGATCCGGGTCGTGTCGAGGTGGCGGGCCTGCGGGTCGAGAAGGCGCAGCTGGCCGAGATCCGGCGCCGGGTCGGGATCGTCTTCCAGGATCCCGACGACCAGCTCTTCATGCCCACGGTCGCAGAGGACGTGGCGTTCGGGCCGGCCAACCTCGGCCTGCGAGGCGCCGACCTGGACTCGCGCGTGGACGAGGCGCTGCGCTCGGTGGGCATGCACGAGCACCGCGACCGGGCGCCGCACCACCTCTCGTACGGGCAGCGGCGGCGGGTCGCCGTCGCCACGGTGCTCGCGATGCGGCCGGAGATCCTGGTGCTCGACGAGCCCTCCAGCAACCTCGACCCGGCCAGTCGCCGGGAGCTCGCCGACATCCTGCGCGACCTGCCGGTGACGCTCCTGATGGTCACCCACGATCTGCCGTACGCGCTGGAGCTGTGCCCCCGGTCGGTGATCCTCGACGAAGGGCGGATCGTCGCCGACGGGCCGACTGGGTCGCTGCTCGCCGACACCGCGCTGCTGGCCGCGCACCGGCTGGAGCTGCCGTACGGCTTCGACCCGGCGCTGGCGGCGTCCCAGCTGACCGCGCGCGGCGCGCTCGAGGACTCCACCCGCGGCGCGGCCGAGGACCCCGCGCAGCGGAGCGCCGCGCGAGGCGTGGATGCTTGACGACGTGGCTGACGCGTTGAGGTGCCCAATCTGCGCGGGGCCGCTGACGCGGCACGGGCAGGCCCTGCGGTGCCCGGTCGGGCACTCGTACGACATTGCGAAGCAGGACTACGTCACGCTGCTCTCCGGCCTCGCGGCGCCCGGGGACACGGGCGCGATGGTCGCCGCGCGGGAGGAGTTCCTCGGCGCCGGGCACTACGACTGGCTCGCCGAGTCGGTCGCCGAGGAGGCCGCGGACGTCGGGCGGTCTCCGAGGCGCGTCGTGGACGCCGGCTCCGGCACCGGGTTCTACCTGGCGGCCGTGTTGGACCGGCTCGGCCCCGCGGCGAGCGGCGTCGCGTTGGACTCCTCGGCGTACGCGCTCCGCCGCGCCGCCCGCGCCCACCCCCGCATCGGCGCGGTCGGCGCCGATCTCTGGCGGCCGTTGCCGGTCGCCGACGGGGCCGCGGCTCTCGTGCTGAACGTCTTCGCGCCCCGCAACTGCGGGGAGTTCCGCCGGATCCTCGCGCCGGGCGGCCGACTGCTGACGGTGACGCCGACCGACCGCCATCTCGCCGAACTGGTCGACCTGCTGGATCTGCTGACTGTGGACGAGGCCAAGGAGCGCCGACTGGCGGAGACGCTCGGCGACTGCTTCTTCTTCCAACGCCGGTCGCTCCGGGACCGGACACTGCGCCTGGACCACGACGCCGTGGCCGCGCTGGTCAGGATGGGGCCGAGCGCGTGGCACGCCGCGCCCGGGGCCCTGGCCGCGCGGATCGCGGAGCTGCCGAGCGAGATCACGGTCACCGCGTCGTGCTACCTCACCGTCTGGCGCCCGCGCCACAGCCAGTAACGGCCCCCCGCGCGTCGCCCACCGCTGGTGATCAAGGCTCGGGTTGCCCGGGCGTTCAGCGGGTGTCGCCCAACGCCTTGATCAGGTCTGCGCGGGCGCGTGCCACCCGGGACCGGATCGTGCCGATCGGCACGCCCTCCACAGTGGCGGCCTCCTCGTACGACAAGCCGATCACCTGGGTGAGAACCAGCGCGCTGCGCCGCTCGGGGGCCAACGCCCTGACCAGGTCGGCGGCCCCGACCGCGCCGGCGGGATCCGGCTCCTGCGTCGCGGCGCGCTGCCGGGACAGCAGGGCTTCGAGGCGCCGCCGCCGCGTGACCGCCCGCAGATGGTCGGCGCACACCCGCCGCGCGATCCCGAACAGCCAGGTCCGGGCGGTCGCACGAGCCTCGAACGACGGCAGCGCCCGAAACGCGCGCAGGTACGTCTCCTGCACGAGGTCGTCGGCCGCCGACGGCTCGACCAGCGCCGCGGCCAGGCGCCACAGCCCGGCCTGGGTGTGCCGCACGAACGCGGCCTGCGCGACCGGGTCGCCGTGCGCGGCGGCGATGGCCCACTGCGTCCCGACATCCCGCCCGGCCGGGTCTGGTCGCGCGGTGTCCGGCACTGCCGGGTCGGGTGGCGCCGTGTCCGCGGAGACGTTTGCCACAGCGCGCGGAGGGCGCGGCGCCGCGGCGTCTCCGGGGCGCGCGCTGTGATCCGAGTGCTCCAGCAAAGCCACGAGGATCGAGGGTACGTAGCCCGCCGCGCGAAGGAAAGCGCCGCGCTGCCGGTATGGGCGAACTCGCGGGAACCGCGCCGCTTCCTGTGACGACTATCCATGCATGGAATGCGAACAGGTCCGTGCGGCGTTGTCCGCGTTGCTCGACGGTGAGGATCCGCCGATGCCCGCCCAGGCGGCGATCCGGCATGTCGCCGGGTGCCCGGAGTGCCGGGCGTGGCAGGCGCGGGCCGAACAGGTGACCCGATCGGTGCGGGCGCGGTCGGTCGAGGCGCCGGACCTGACCGAGCGGGTGCTCGCCGCCGTGTCGGCCGACGCGGCCGCACGCGCCGGCGCCGGTCAGGTCGCCGCCAC
Source organism: Micromonosporaceae bacterium (assembly GCA_009380105.1). Lineage (GTDB taxonomy): Bacteria > Actinomycetota > Actinomycetes > Mycobacteriales > Micromonosporaceae > WHSM01. The sequence continues at coordinate 25,519 of WHSM01000009.1, read as the reverse complement.
ACGCGTTCGGGGGCGTGCGAAGACGACCTGGCTGCGCTGGACGGTCGCGGTGATCGCCGTGACGCAGATCGTGCTCGCGGTGCCCGAGCTGCTCGGGATTCCGTCGCTCCACTTCGGACACGGGCACGGGCTGCACGCAGGGCGAGAGGACGCATCGTTCGACATCGCGGTGGCGGTGGGCTTCCTCCTTGTGGCGCGCTTCCCGGAGCGGGCGCGGGCGCTCGCTCCGGTCGCCATCGTGTTGGCGGCGTTCCTCACCGTGACCAGCGGCATCGACCTGCTCAGCGCTCGCACCACGCTGCTGCATGAGGTGGGGCACGGCCTGGTGGTGTTGCAGGCCGGGCTGATGTGGGGATTGAGTCGCGACGGCGGCAGTCGCCTCGCGGTCCGACCACGGGCCGCATGAGCGCCCCGCTCACGCAGCGCTGGTTCGCGCCGGGCTGGATCGTGCTGCTTGGCGTGATCACCGGGATCGTGCTCGCCCTGGCGCCGGCGAGTCCTGCGGCGGCGCACGCGGCGCTGCTGCGCACGTCACCGGGCCAGGGCGCGGTGGTGGAGGTCCCGCCGGAGCAGGTGGTGCTCACCTTCTCCGAACCGGTGGAGGCGGTGGCCGACCAGGTGCGCATCATCGGCCCGAACGGCGCCCGCGCCGACCGGGGCGGGGCCCGCGTCTCCGGCGAGCGGTTGCGGATTCCGCTGCGCTCCGGCGCCCCCCGCGGCACGTACCTGGTGAGCTTCCGGGTCATCTCCGCCGACGGTCACCCGGTGAGCGGAGGGTTCTCGTTCTCGGTGGGCGCGCCCTCGGCCGCGCCGGCTCAGGAGGCCCAGGACGGCGACGATCCGGTCGTCGTCACGTTGCTGGCCGTGATGCGATACGCCGGATATGCCGGGCTTGTAGCCCTCCTCGGTGGCCTCGGCGCGCTCGCCGTCGGATGGCCCGCGCGGCTGTCCCGGCGTGGCCCGGGGCGTCTGGCGACCGGCGGCATCGTGCTCGTCGCGGCGCCAGCGGTCGCCGAGGTGGTGCTGCAGGCGCCGTATCTGCTCGGCGGCGGCCTGTCGGACCTGCGCGGCTCCGATGTGCTGTCCGTGGTCGACAGCCGGTACGGCTACGCCCACCTCGCCCGGCTCGCGCTGCTCGCGGCTGCCGTGCCGTTGCTGCGGCGAGTGTCCCGCGGTACGCCGACCAAGCGGGACCAGGGTCTGCTGGCCGGCGTCGGCGTGGCGGCGCTGCTGACGTGGCCGCTGTCCGGGCACCCGGCCGGGTCGCCGCTGCCGTGGCTGTCGGTACTGCTGGACGTGGCGCATCTGGCCGCGGCCAGCGTCTGGCTCGGCGGCCTGTTGGTGCTGGTCGGGCTGCTGCTCCGGCGCAGCGCCCGCGAGGCGCTCGCCGAAGCCCTGCCGCCGTGGCTGCGCACCTGGTCGAAGGTGGCGATGGGCGCGGTCGCGGTGCTGGCGTTGGCCGGCGTCGCTCAGGCGGTGATCGAGGTGCGGACGCTGGACGCCCTGGTCACCAGCCGGTACGGCCTGTTGGTGCTGGCCAAGGCCGGGCTGCTCGCGGCGATCCTGGCGGCGGCGTCCTTCGCCCGCCGCCTCGCGCGTGGCGCCCCGTCGCCGGGCCCGGCGGGCGCCCCGGCGCCTGATCCCCCGCCTGGGGCCCCGACGCGCGGGGGCGCGCTGCGTCGGTTGGTCGCCGTCGAGCTCACCCTTGCCGCTGTCGTGCTCGCGGTGACCGCCGTGCTGACGCAGACCACTCCGGCGCGTACCGACGCAGCCGCCAACGCCGCGGCGCAGCCGACCGGAAGCCGCCAGGCGGAGCTCAGCCACAAGCTCTACACCCTCCGGATCGAGATCGACCCCGCCAGGGTCGGCGACAACCAGGTCCGCCTGTACGCCGCGACGCCGGGCGGCAAGCCGTTGAAGGTGCTCGAATGGAAGGTGACAGCGGCGCTGCCGTCCGCGGGGATCGCTGCTGTCGACGTGCCAGTGGTCGCTGTGACCGGCGACCACGCCACCGGCCGGATCGGGCTTCCCAAGGCGGGGCGATGGGTGTTCCGGTTCACCCTGCGGATCTCCGAGATCGACCAGGCCACCGTGAAGACCACGGTCCGGGTTCGTTAGTCCCACAGTGAGCACACCTAGGAAGGGAACAGCATGAGCAGGTTCGTCCGAGGCGCGGTCGCGGCGTGCGCCGCCGCGCTCGTCGGAGCCGCCGGATTCGCCGCCCCAGCGGCGGCGCATGTCACCGTGGATCCGCAGGACGCCGCGCAGGGCGGATACGCCAGGGTGGCGTTCCGGATGCCGAACGAGCGCGACAACGCCAACACCGTCAAGCTCGAAGTGCACATGCCGGAGGACCACCCGATCGCCTCGGTGCTGACCACTCCGGTGCCCGGCTGGAACGTCAAGATCGCCATGCGGAAGCTGGACGAGCCGCTCGACCTGCACGGTCGCAAGATCGAGGAAGTGGTCGGGACGATCACCTGGACCGCGTCCAAGGGCGCAGAGGTCAAGCCGAACGAGTTCCAGGAGTTCCCGGTGTCGCTGGGCCCCCTGCCTGAGGTCGACCAGCTCGTCTTCAAGACGATCCAGACCTATGACAACGACGAAGTGGTGCGCTGGATCGAGGAGCACACCGAGGGGGACGAGCCCGAGCACCCCGCGCCGGTGCTGCGGCTGGTTCCCCCGCCGGCCGAGAACGGCGCCCCCGACGACGCCGGCGACGAGCAGCCGGCCGCGAAGGAGCACCCCGCCACGCCGGCCGAGACCGGCGCGCCGATGTGGCTCGCTGTCGCGGGCCTGGTCGCCGGTCTCGCGGGACTCGCGCTCGGCGCCGCGGCGCTGCTCCGCGGCCGCGGCCGCAGGCCCGCCGCCGCGGGGTACGACGCGGGGGAGTGACCACCGGACGCCGCGGGGCCACGCGTCCCGCGGAGTCCGGCGCCGCGTCCCGCGGAGATCCAGGGCCGTGCGTCCCGCGGGATTCCTTGGCCGTGCGTCAGTATGGGGCCATGGCTTTGCCCATCGAGCAGTACGCGCTCCTTGGAGACACCCACTCGGCGGCCCTGGTCGGCGCCAACGGGTCGATCGACTGGCTGTGTCTGCCGCGCTTCGATTCCCCGGCCGTCTTCGCGGCGCTGCTCGGCGACGAGGAGCACGGCTGCTGGCGGCTCGCCCCGGCCGGCGAGGTGATCTCCGTCAGCCGCCGCTATCGCGGCCCGACGATGATCCTGGAGACGGAGTTCGCGACCGCGTCCGGCCGGGTGCGGGTCACTGACTTCATGCCGCCCCGGGACCGGCGCATCGACCTGCGTCGCCGGGTCGAAGGCCTCGACGGCGAGGTCGAGATGGCGATGCTGCTGGTGATCCGCTTCGGCTACGGCGAGGTGCTTCCGTGGGTGCGCCGCGTCGAGGTCGACGGCGAGCCCGCCATCACCGCGACCGCCGGCCCGGACGCCGTCTGCTTCCGCGGCGACGTGCTGCCGCAACGCGCCGACCACCAGCACCGGTGCTCCTTTGCCGTGCGGGCCGGCGACACGCTCGACTTCTCTCTCACCTGGTACGACTCGCACCAGCGGCCGCCCCGCCCACAGCCGCTGGAGCCGGCGCTGGCCAGGACCGAGTCGTTCTGGAGCCGCTGGGCGGGCCGGTGCCGCTACAGCGGGCGGTACGCCGACGCGGTGATCCGCTCCACGCTGACGCTGAAGGCGTTGACGTACCACCCGACGGGCGGGATCGTCGCGGCGCCGACCACGTCGCTGCCGGAGCAGTTGGGCGGCGCCCGGAACTGGGACTACCGCTACTGTTGGCTCCGCGACGCCGCGCTGACGCTGCGCGCGCTGCTCGCGACCGGCCACCGCGAGGAGGCGCGCCGCTGGCGGGACTGGCTGCTGCGCGCGGTGGCCGGCGATCCCGCCGACCTGCAGATCCTGTACGGCGTGGCCGGTGAGCGCCGGATCGGGGAGTGGGTCGCCGAGTGGCTGCCCGGCTACCAGGGCGCCGCTCCGGTGCGGATCGGCAACGCCGCGCACCGGCAGTATCAGGCCGACGTCTACGGCGAGGTGCTCGGCGCGCTGCACCATGCGCGGCTGGCCGGCATCGCCGAGGACGGGTTCTCGTGGCCGCTGCAGAAGGCGCTGCTCGGCCAGCTGGAGCAGACCTGGGACCAGCCCGACAACGGCATCTGGGAGGTGCGCGGACCGCAGCGGCACTTCACCCACTCCCGCGTGATGGTGTGGGTGGCTCTGGACTGTGCGATCCGGGCGGTGGAGGACTTCGGTCTGCCGGGGCCGGCCGAGCGGTGGCGAGCGCTGCGGAAGAAGGTGCACGACGAGGTGTGCGAGGCGGGATTCGACAGCGACCGCGGCGCGTTCACCCAGTACTACGGCGGCCGCAGCCTCGACGCCAGCCTGCTCCAGATGCCCCACCTGGGGTTCCTCCCAGGGGACGACCCCCGCGTGGTCGGCACCGTCGAGGCGATCGAGCGGGAGCTGCGCGAAGGCCCGCTGGTCTACCGGTACAGCACCGGGGCCGAGCACGACGGCCAGACCGTGGACGGCCTGCCGCCCGGCGAAGGCGCGTTCCTCGCGTGCGGCTTCTGGTTGGTGCGGGCGTACGCGCTGATCGGCCGGCGCGACGACGCCCGATCGTTGTTCGAGGAGCTGCTCGAACTCGCCAACGACGTCGGCCTCTACGCCGAGGAGCACGACCCGGCGGCCGACCGGATGACCGGCAACTTCCCGCAGGCGTTCAGCCACCTGGCGCTGCTGTCCGCGGCGGACTCGCTGGAAGGCGCCGGGCTCGGCGGGTAGCGGTCCGCTATGCGGGCTCGTTCTCGGGGCGCCACTTGATGGAGCAGCCGACGCTCGGCTGATGCGGCTCCGGCGACGCCCCGCCGGCCAGCACGGCGTCGATCGCGGCGCGGAGCAGCTCTCCGGTCACCGGTTTGCCGTTCCCTGGCGTCGAGTGGTCGAAGGCGCCCCGGTAGGCCAGGCGGCCCTGTCGGTCGTACAGGAAGAAGTCGGGTGTGCACGCGGCGCGGTAGTCCTTGGCGACCTGCTGGGTCTCGTCGATCAGGTACGGGAAGTTCCAGCCGGCCCGGGCCCGCTGCTCGCGTAGGTAGCGCGGCGCGTCGTCGGGGTAGTTGTCCGTCTCGTTGCTGCAGATCGCCACGACGCCCAGGTGCGGGTACGCGGACAACGCCTCGCCCAGCTCCCGCTCCAGGTGCCGCACGTACGGGCAGTGGTTGGACAGGAACATCACCAGCAGAGCCGGCGCGTCAGCGAAGTCGTCCCTGCTCACCGTGGTCTGCTCGATCGCCTGCAGCGCGAAGTCGGGTGCTGGGCTGCCCAGGGGGACCATGAAGGACGACACCGCCGGCATTGGCACACTCCTTGAAGATCTGCGTGTGACTGTGCTGTCGCTTCCAGCCTAAGCCGGCGCGAGAAACGGGCTGGCACGGACGTGGGACTCTACGCGTGGTACCCGGACCCTATGGTGGGTGGGGTTGCACGCAGTCACAGAGGGGCACTGTTGAGATGAGCGACGAGTACTACGTCGACGTGGACGGCGACGGCGATTGGGACAATGTCGAGGTCACCGAGAATGACGACGGCAGCGTGACCGTTGAGGCGGACATGGACGGGGACGGCGCGGTGGACTTCGTCGGCCACGACGACGACGGCGACGGGCTGATCGACTCGGCCGAGTACGACGACGACTTCGACGGGGACATGGACACCCGCTGGGTCGACGACGACGGCGACGGCTACCTGGACCGGTCCGAGGAGATCACCGACTCCGGCTCCGCGGGCTCCGGTTCCGGCGGCTCTGGCAGCGCGGGCGGCGGTGACTCTGGCGGCGGTGACTCTGGCGGCAGCACGGACTCTGGGGCTGACGCGCCTCCGTCGGGCGGCGGCGAGCAGCCCGCGCCGACGGAGAGCCCGGACCAGCCGCCCGCGGACAGCGGAGACTCCGGCAGCGACGCACCGGGCGGTGGCGACGGCGCCGGCCGCGGCGAGGGCGGCGGGCCGGGCGGCAGGCCCGGTGGCGAGCATCCGGGCGGCGGTCAGGGCGGCGACGGTGGCGGCTCGAAGGTGGTTCCGGGAGCCGGCGACGTGCCCGGCGGCGGCAACGGCGGCTCGGGCGGCGGCTCAGGCGGGCGCGCCAGCGAGGGCGAAACTCTGGGCCAGTCCAGCGCCTGACCGGCGCGAGCGGGGAGCTATGCGCCTTTGAAACTGGGTTTGCGCTTGGCGACGAATGCCGCTGTGGCCTCGCGGTGGTCGGCCGTGGCTCCGCAGGTCGCCTGGGCGTCCGCCTCAGCCGCGAGGGCTTCGTCGAGGCTGCCCGTGGCGCCGACGGCCAGTTCCCGCTTTATCTGCGCGTACGCCACTGTCGGGCCGGCCGCGAGCCGGGCGGCGAACTCCCGCGCGGTGGGAAGCACCCGTTCGTCGTCGTCGACCAGCTCGGTCAGCAGGCCCAGCTGCGCCGCCTCGTCGGCCTTCACGGGCTTCGCGAGCAGCATCAACTCGGCCGCCTTCGGGTAGCCGACCAGCCGGGGCAGGCTCCAGGACACGCCGGTGTCGCCGGCCAGCCCCACGTTCGCGAAGGCCATCAGGAACCCGGTCCCGGGCCCGCCGATCCGGAAGTCGGCGAGGAACGCCAGCGACGCGCCGGCTCCGGCGGCCATCCCGCGTACCGCCGCCACCACCGGTTTCGGCATTCCGCCCAGCAGCCGCGTGATCGGGTTGTAGTGCTCCCGCACCGTGGCGAGCGGATCTCCTGTGCCGGAATCCAGCGTCGCCACGTGCTCCTTGAGATCCTGGCCGACGCAGAATGCCCGTCCGGCGCCGGCGAGCACGATCGCGCGGCACTGGTCGTCGTCGGCGAGCGCGGTGAGCGCCTCCCGCAGCTCCACCTTGAGCGCCACGTCCAGTGAGTTGAGCGAGTCCGGCCGGTTCAGGGTCAGCGTCGTCACGCCGTCGTGGGTCTCGACGAGCAGCGGGCTGGCGGACGAGTCTGCGGGATTGGTCACTGGGCACCTCGGTGGAGAGTCGGGACGGACGTGGCGTTGGCGCGCTCGGCGTCGCGGAGTCGGGTGTCGACGTACCGGTCCGCGGCGGGACGCAGCCGGCCGGCATGGTGCTGGAAGAACTCGGTGGCGATGGCTCCGGGCCACGGCGTGGGCAGCAGCTCCGGCGGCAGTTGCGGGTCGCGGAACAGGAACGAGCGCCACTCGTGCACCAGGCGGAACCGCGCGACGAAGGCCGCCTCGTCGTCCCCGACAGCGGTGACGGGCTCGGTGGCGGGGCGAAGATCCTCGACAAAGCGTTGGTACGCCGCGCCAAGCCGGTCGAGATCCCACGCGCGGTGCACGAGCGCGGCCGCGGCGCCGATCCCTCCGGTGGGCGCGGCGGTGAAACGGTCGGCCTCGATCCCGGACTCGGCAAGCAGTGTGTCCACCTCGGCCGCCGGGCGCGGGGCGATCCACGTGGAGCCGGGGAGCTGGCCGTACCCCAGGAATGCCAGGTTGTTCGCCAGGCGTGACCGCGCGGCGCGGTTGGCGGGCGACTGGATCACGAGCAGGTCGAACGCGCCGTCCCAGGGCGGGGCGGTGGAGCGGTAGATGCGCAGGCCGGCGTCGTCGACCCGTCGGGCCGCCTTCGGGGTGAGCGAGTAGCCGGGGCTGCCGGCGAGGCGCAGCGGCCGCAGCCAACCCTGCCGGACCATCCGGGACACGGCGGTGCGGACGGCCGGCGCCGCGATGCGGAGGGGCGCCAGCAGCCTCACCAACGCGGCCACCGGCGCGTACCCGCCACGTGGCCGAAGGTAGTCGCCGTAGAGATCGAATAGTGCTGAGCGCGCCTGCACGACATGGAGTGTGACACTCATCTACAGTTACTGCCAGCGAGTGTCACATCTTGCCGGGGCCAGTTTGGGTCCAGCCTCGCTCATCAGGGAAAATAATCATCCGGAACCTCGCCGCGGACCCAGCGTCACGGGCAAGCGGCATCTGAATGATCCCATCGCCGTGGATCTGCTGCGGCGTGGTGTTGAGTCGAGGGGAGACAACATGGCGGCCATGAAGCCGCGGACGGGCGACGGTCCGCTGGAGGTCACCAAGGAGGGCCGCGGCATCGTCATGCGGGTTCCACTCGAGGGCGGTGGACGACTCGTCGTGGAGATGTCACCCGAAGAAGCTAGTGATCTTGGTGATGCGCTCAAGTCCGTCGTGAGCTGAGTCGCTTGACGTACGGCCCCGGCTGCAGGGTTCCACGGAGAAAACTCGACTCGGACGATCTCCCTGGTTCACCCGCCTCACTGCTGAGCAGGGAGGAGCACGCCGGGGCCTGCGCCTGTTTGAATGGCCTGTCACGTCTTTGAATAGCCCGGCACGCCGCGAATGTCGCAGCTGTGCCGATGTCGGCCCGCGACTGACCGTAGTCACGCAGGAGGAGCAATGCTGCAGGTACGCCTGGCGACCCGCCTGGGTCGGCCCGCCGTGCTGGTCGCGCCGGTGCGCGCGGCCGCCGACGAGGCGTCCACATCGCACACGGAGACCGTCGCGGCAGCGGATGCGGCGGGCTCCGGCGCGCAGGCGGCCGGGACGCTCGCGGTGGACGCCGCAGCGCTTCCGGACTCGCTCGCGGAGGTGGCCGAGGCGTTCCTGGCCGACGTCGAGCACTCCGGAGCCGCCGGCGTGACGCACGTTCTGCCGCAGCCGCTGCACACTCCGTCACGGACAGTGTTCGCCGGAGTGGGCGACGGCGGGCTCGCCGGCTGGCGCGCGGCGGGCGCCGCGATCGCCCGGGCCGCCATGTCGCAGCCCTCCGCCGCGGTGCTGCTGCCCCCCGACATCGACCCGGAAGCGGTCGGCGCGGCGACCGAAGGGCTGCTACTCGCCGCGTATCGGTATCGGTTGGCTAACAAACCAGACGACTCCCGCAAGCTGCGCGCGGTCACGCTCGTCGTCGACGACGTCGACCGCTGCGCCGGCGCGCACGAGCGGGCCGTCGTCACCGCCGAGGCGACCTGCCTGGCCCGCGACCTCACGAACCTCGCCAGCGCCGACAAGCCGCCCGCGAGACTCGCCGCCCGACTGGCCCGCGCCGCGGAGCCCCACGGCGTTGTCGTGACCGTGCGCGAGCCCGCGCAACTGGCCCGCGAAGGCTTCGGCGGGATCCTCGCGGTCGGCTCCGGGGGTGGTCCGAAATGGAAGCGTGGACCCCGCCTGGTCGAGTTGACATGGCGGCCGCGCGGCGCCAAGCGCCACGTCGTGCTGGTCGGCAAGGGGATCACCTTCGACACCGGTGGGATCAGCATCAAACCGGTGGAGGGCATGTCGCTGATGCGCAAGGACATGGGCGGCGCCGCCACCGTGGGCGCCGCGATCGTCGGCGCCGCTCGGCTGAAGCTTCCCGTGCGGGTGACCGCGCTCGCGCCGCTCGCCGAGAACGCGGTCGGCCCCGACTCGTACCGGCCGGGCGACGTGGTGACGCACTACGGCGGGCTGACCACCGAGGTGCTCAACACCGACGCCGAGGGGCGGATGGTGCTGGCCGACGCTTTGGCGTACGCGGCGCGGCTCAAACCCGACGTGATCGTGGATCTGGCCACGCTGACCGGAGCCGCCAGGGTCGGTCTCGGCAAGCGCACGGCGGCGCTGCTCAGCGACGACGACGCTCTTGCCGCCGAGTTGGCCGACGCCGCGGAAGCCGCAGGGGAGCGGGTGTGGCGGCTGCCGCTCGCCGACGACTACGTCGAGCTGCTCGCCAGCGACGTCGCCGACCTGAACAACGCGCCCGGCGCGAAGGAAGGCGCGGGCGCGATCACCGCGGCGCTGTTCCTGCGCGAATTCCTCGGCGACTACCGCGATCGTTGGGCGCACATCGACATGTCCAGCACCTCGTGGTCGGAGAGCGCCGATGGCGAGTTGGTCAAGCACGCCACCGGCTGGGGCGTGCGGACGCTCCTGCACTGGTTGCGCACGACGGCAGCCTGAACCACGCCGGGCTGGTGGCTGGGAGCCCGCGCCGGCCAGGTAGCCCCACGGGGTCGCCGCTGGCCGGCGCGGGATCTGGGCGGGCGTACGGGGGAAGACGCCTGCCCAGAGGCTTACTTGTCAGGCTTGTTGGCGGGTGGCCCGGACGGATGGTCCTTGGGGCCTCCGGTGCGGCGAGTGTCAGGCGCGGCGCCCCGTCCCCGCTCCGACTTGTCCGCCAGCACCTTGTCGCAGTAGTCGGCGACCTTGTCCTTGCCGCCAGCCGCCTCGATCAACGCGCCGAACGCGGGATTGCGGAGGGCCTTGCCGGGGTTGTCGCGCACTTTGTCGTACGCATGGCACAGCCCGGGCAGCGACGGGGAGGGCGAGGCAGAGCCACGCGACGCGCTCTGGCTCGCGTGTGAGGTGGCGGAGGCGGGCGGCGCGGCCTGCTCGGCGGCTGTGCCCGGCAGCGCGCCGGAGTTGGCCGCGAGCGCGGCGCCACCAGCGGCCAGCAGCGCCGCGGCGGCTCCCACGGCGACCTTGGCGGTGAGCAGCCTTCTGAGCATCGAGGACCTCCGTGCCGGAGCCGTGTCGAGTCGCGTGGCGCGAAACGCGGCCAACGCCGCCTCCTCGCCCGGGATCGCCCCACCTCGCGCCGGGGCGGCGGCCGCGGCGAGTAGCGCGGCCAGCGACTCCACGCCCCGTGGGGCGGCCACGCCCCGACCGAAGGACGCGCGCCGGTGGTTCGCCACGCCCTCCTCGGCGGATCCACGGTGATCGCCCAGCGCTCCCCGGGAGAGCGGCGCGGCCTGAGCACATGGCGTGCCCTGAGCGGATGGCGCTCCCTGGGAGGGCGGCTCGGTCTGGGCGGATGGCGCGCCTGGGGCGGACGGCGCGGCCTGAGTGGACGGCGCGGACTGGCGGGCCGCGCGGGCGCCGGCGAGCAGCCGCTCGGCGGCGTCGCGGTCCAGCTTGGTGGCTCTGTGTCTGGTCATCTCAATTCCTTCAGCGCCGCAGCCGCCCTTCGTGTCACCCGCTGGTTGGCTGACGTCTCCCTCGACGCCGGCTGCTGAGGCACGCCGGTGGTATGATCACGAACCGCTGGGTGGCTGCTCCCGCGCTGCGCCGGGATCGCGTGCCCGCTCTGCTCCAACAGCTCGGCGAGCCTCCGCAACCCTCGGTAGGCGGCCGTGCGCACCGCTCCGGCGCGCTTGCCCAGCACCCGCCCGGCTGCTGGCGCGTCCAGACCCATCACGGCTCTCAGCAGCACCGCCTCGGCCTGGTCCCGGGGCAACTGGCGGATCAACCGCACGGCTGACTGCGTGGCGACCGAGTCCGTGGCCAGCGCCTCCGTGTCCTCGCGTGACGGGAGGTTGACGAGCTGCTCCTCCGCCGCGTCCACCGGTCTGCGCCGCTTCCTGCGCAGGTGGTCCAGGGCGCGGTGCCGGCCGATCGTGGCCACCCACCCCCGGAACCCGGCGTAGTCGCCCTTGAACGTCGGCAGGTCCCGGGCGACCTGCAGCCAGGACTCCGACGCGACATCCTCCGCCTCATCCGGCACGAGCGTGCGCAGGTAGCGGAGCAGGCGTGGCTGGGTCGCGCGGTACAGCGCTCGGAACGCCTCCTCGTCGCCGCGCTGCGCCGCCGACACGGCGTCGGTCAGGTCGTCGGCCGCCAGCTCGGACTGGCCGGTGGGCGCGGTGTTTGCCGGGGCGCCGCGCTGGGTGGCGCGGCGGCCGTTCGAGGGGTACGCGGTCGACACGGGGTCCGATTCTGCCTTGAGTTCCTTCGCGGACGCGAGCCGCGCTTCGCCAGACCGCTCCGCTGGCGACGGAATCGGCTCCGACGGGCTCGGGCCCGGCGTTGACGGGAACGGCGCCGGGCCCGCCTCGTGGGAGACTGGCTGGTTTCCCGGTCTCTCCGAGGCGGACCCGACTGAGGCTGCGGCGGCGGCTGGACGTGAGCGCGCGACGCGCTTCATTCCCGACCCGCAGCGGTCGGCGAATTTTCCGACAGGACCGGTCTTCCCGGCGTACCGGTCATGTCGAAGCGGTGCGCACGCGTCATCGTCATCGGCCCGCTCGCCACTGCCACATAGATACACAGCGTCAGCGACTCGCGATCCGTCACACCGACCCGGGAGGACCGTCGGATCAGGCGACTCGCCGGCGCGCGGTGCTGTGGACCTGCGGCACGCCGCGCCTGGCTGGTACGGCATGATCCGGCTGGCGCCTGGCCACGGAAGTGCTGTCCAACTGATGGATAGCTGATAGTTCCGAAACGATCGCTCTATGTAGGTTGATGGGTGCACGTCGTGGAGTGTCCGCAGCGGCGATTGGCTCGGCTGGAGGCGGTGACCGGCTATGCGTCGGATGCCCGGCGGTCTGTTCGCGCAGGCGATGCTGATCGCCATGGTCGTCGAAGTCGTCGGCATGGCGCTGACGATGGCGGCGAACTTCGTCACGGACAGCGCCGCTCAGACGTGGCAGTTCGTGCTGGTGCCGTCCCTCGCGTTGGTCATCGTCGGCGCGAAGGCGGGCATCACCGCGATGATCAAGAGCACCGGGGAGAGGCAACAACAGCCTGAGATCCCCGGACAGCAACCCGGACCTGGCTGGCGACAGCCCCGACCTGGCTGGCAGCAGCCTGAGCGCCCGCAGCCCAGGCCCAGGAGGGTGGGAATCCCGTTGGCTGCCGGGCTGCTTGTGCTCCTGGTCTTCTGCGGCGGCGGCGGCCTGGCGGCCATGTATGGCGTCGGGTACGGCTACGGCTGGGTCACCGGCAACGAGGATGGCGAGAACTGGCTGGTCGCGCGGGCATCGGGCGAAACGGGCCCGCTCACCCTTACCGTGCGGGAAGTGACGGTCACCCGGCATTTCACCAAGGTGGCGGTCACCGCGAAGCATTCCAACGACATGTCGATCAGTCTGTCGCTGTACCAGAACTGCCGGCTGGTCGCTGCCAACGGCCGGACCCTGGAGCCGGACAACCTCCGCAGTGACTGGTCGGAGGACGTGGCGCCGGGTGTGGCGCAGGCGGGCGTGATCACCTTCCCTGGCAGGTTGCCGGAGGGTGCGGCGACGCTCAGCTTCGCCCGGGTGTGGCCACTCCAGCGCGGTGCGATCGCCGTTCCCATCCGGATCAGGGCGCCGGCGGCCAGCTCCGCGCTGCCCGCCTGACCGTCACCGCAAGCACCCGTCACCGCGGGGAGCGGTCATGGCAGGGGCCCGTCACCGCAGCGAGCGGTAGAGCTCCGCCGTGCGGGCCGCGACCGCGTCCCATCCGAACTCGGCGACCGTGCGCTCCCGTCCCGCGGCTCCCATCGCGGCGGCTCGCGCCGGATCGCCGACCAGCTCGTTCAGCGCGTCGCTCAGGGCCCCCTCGTACGCCTGGGGACCGCCGGGGTCGTAGTGGACGAGCAGCCCCGTCTCGCCGTCGGCCACCACCTCGGGGATCCCACCGACGTCGCTGGCCACCACCGCGGTCCGGCACGCCATCGCCTCCAGGTTCACGATGCCGAGCGGCTCGTACACCGAAGGGCAGCAGAACACCGTGGCCTGAGACAGCAGCGCAATCACCTCCTCGCGCGGCAGCATGTCCCGCAGCCAGATCACCTCGGCCTCGCCCCGTTCCGCGCGCAGCGCGCGCACCTCGTCCGCCACCTCGGCGGCGATCTCCGGCGTGTCGGGGGCGGACGCGGCGAGCACCAGCTGCACCCCAGGGGCCAGCCGGTGGGCCGCGGCCAGCAGGTGCGGCAGCCCTTTCTGGCGGGTGATCCGCCCCACGTACAACACAAAAGGTCTGTCGGGGTCGACGCCGTGCCGCGCGAGCACAGCCGGGTCGGGTGCGGGCCGGTACAGGGCGGAGTCGATGCCGTTGTGGATCACGTGGACCCGACCCGGGTCGATCTCCGGGTACGCCTGGAGCACGTCCGCGCGCATGCCCTCGCTCACCGCGATCACCGCGTCGGCCGCGAGGTAGGCGGTCCGCTCCGCCCAGCAGGACAAGGCGTACCCGCCGCCGAGCTGCTCGGCCTTCCACGGCCGCAGCGGCTCCAGCGAGTGCGCGGTCACCACGTGCGGCACGCCGTGCAGCAGCTTGGTCAGGTGACCGGCGAGGTTGGCGTACCAGGTGTGGGAGTGCGCTGCCGAGACCGGGCCGACGCTCGCCGCCATCTGCAGGTCCACCGACAGGTAGCGCAGCGCGGCGTTGGCGTCCTCCAGGTCCGGCGTCGGTTGGTACGCGCGCGCGTCGGCGCGCGGGGCGCCGAAGCAGTGCACCTCGACGTCGATCAGGCGGCGCAGCTCCCGTACCAGAAAATCCACATGCACCCCGGCGCCGCCATAGATCTCCGGCGGATACTCCCTGGTCAACACAGCGGCCCGCATCCGCCCACCCTAAGCCGCGGCGCCGCGGCCGAGTCGGACCGTGACGCGGAGCCGGCGGCGCCGCGCGTGGGGTGTGCCGCCGCCCTGCGCGCGGTTTAGGGTCGGGGCATGGCTGCGCCACGGGTGCTCGGGATCGTGCTCGCCGGCGGCGAAGGCAAGCGCCTGATGCCGCTCACCGCCGACCGCGCCAAGCCCGCAGTGCCGTTCGGCGGCCAGTACCGGCTGATCGACTTCGTGCTGTCCAACCTGGTCAACGCCGGTTTCCTGAAGATCTGCGTGCTCACGCAGTACAAGTCGCACTCCCTGGACCGGCACATCTCCCAGACGTGGCGGATGAGCGGGCTGCTCGGCAACTACATCACTCCGGTGCCGGCGCAGCAGCGGCTCGGCCCGCGTTGGTACACCGGCAGCGCCGACGCCATCCTGCAGTCCCTGAATCTTGTGTACGACGAGCGCCCCGACCACATCGTCGTGTTCGGCGCCGACCACGTGTACCGCATGGATCCCCGCCAGATGGTCGACGCCCACATCGAGTCCGGCGCCGGGGCGACCGTGGCCGGCATCCGGGTGCCGCGGGAGGAGGCGCGGGCGTTCGGTGTGATCGGGACCGGGGAGGACGGTCACACGATCGCGCAGTTCCTGGAGAAGCCCGCGCAGCCGCCCGGCACTCCCGACGACCCGAGCGTGGCGTACGCGTCGATGGGCAACTACGTGTTCACGGCGGACACCCTGATCGAGGCCCTGCGCAGCGACGCCGAAGACCCGGGCAGCAAGCACGACATGGGCGGCGACATCATCCCGCTGCTCGTCGGCAAAGGCGAGGCGGCCGTGTACGACTTCAGCGGCAACCACGTGCCCGGCGTCACCGACCGGGACCGCGCCTACTGGCGGGACGTGGGCACCCTGGACTCGTACTTCGACGCCCACATGGACCTGGTGTCGGTGAACCCGATCTTCAACCTGTACAACTACGACTGGCCGATCCTGACCCACGTCTCGTCGCATCCGCCGGCGAAGTTCGTGCTCGACGGGCGGGCGCACGAGTCGCTGGTGTGCTCCGGGTCCATCGTCACCGGCACGGTGCGCACCTCGGTGCTCTCCCCGGACGTGATGGTGGAGGACGGAGCCGTGGTGGAGCGGTCGGTGCTGATGCCGGGGGTGCGGGTCGGCCGCGGCGCGGTGGTGCGCAACGCGATCCTGGACAAGAACGTCGAGGTGCCGGAGGGCGCGCAACTCGGCGTCGACCTCGACGCCGACCGGGAGCGCCACAGGGTCACCGACTCCGGCATCGTGGTCCTCGGCAAGAACGAGCTGGTGCGCACTGCCTAGCGCTTGACCGCCACCAGCAGGCCGTCGCCGGCCGGGAGCAGCGCGCTGATCCACTCCTCGACCTCGCGCAGCGACTTCACCACTTCCCGCAGCGCCACGGACTCCGGGTCTCGGGCGGCCGGATCCACCACCTTTCCGGCAGCGAGGGCGTTGTCGAGCGCCAGCACGCCGCCGGGTCGCAGCAGGCGGTACGCCTCGGCGACGTACCGGTCGAACTCGGTCTTGTCGGCGCCGACGAAGACCATGTCGTACGCCCCGTCGGCGAGCCGGGGTAGCACCTCCAGGGCCCGCCCGGCGATCAACCGGGTGCGTGACGGAGCGTGGCCGGCCTCCAGGAACGCCTTCCTCGCCATCCGCTGGTGCTCGGGTTCGATGTCGATCGTGGTGAGCACCCCGTCGCTCCGCATGCCGCTCAACAGCCACAGGCCGCTCACGCCGACGCCGGTGCCGACCTCGACCACGGCCTTCGCGGCGGTCGCGGCGGCCAGCAGCCGCAGCGCGGCGCCTCCGCCAGACTGGATCGGCGTCGCCCCGACCTCGATGGCGCGCGCCCGCGTGGCCGTGAGGATCGGGCCCTCGGCGACGTACGACTCGGTGAACTCCCGCACCGCCGGTGGGAGTGTCGGCTTGTCGATGACGCACCTCCTGAGGGCGAGTGTAAGGACATGGAGCACCGGCGCGGGGTGAGCGACCCGCACCCAATCTTGGCGCGCCGCTCCCGGATGGCCGTCGCGGGGACAGGCTGGCCGTCCGACAGTGTGCGGAGCCGTGCGATGCTGGATAACAGCAAAGCTGTCCAGGAGGTGTTTCAAAAGCGTGACCGACCGTGCCAACCCCTACGGGGGCCCGGCAAGCGGCCAGCCGTACGCCGGCTCCACGCCGCCGAGCGTTGCGGCTCCTCCAGGCGTGCCCTACCGGGGCAGCTCTCAGAGCCCGTGCCAGGCAGGCCCGCAGAGCGGCGCGTCTGCGGTCAACTCGTCAGCGCGGCCGGCGTCGAACGGCTTCGCCGCGACCCCGACCGGCGCGTCCCCGTGGTGGACCGATGCGCTGAACGACCCGTGGCGCGACCCGAACGCCCAGGCTGCCGTCACCGTGCCGGGCCGGCCCGCGGATCCCGGTCCGCCGCTGGAGCCGCTGCCCGAGGAGCGGCCGAGCGGCGGCGGGACGGCTCCGATGCGCGTGGTGTTCCTGGTGGTGTTCATCACAGCGCTGCTCGCGGGGGGTCTCGGGGGAGCGCTCGGATACGTGGTGGCGGCCCGCTCCGGCGGTGGTGTCGCCACCGCTCCCGGAGACGTGCCGCCGTTGGCGAAACGGCCGCCGAAGTCGGTGGCCGGCGTGGTGCAGCAGGTCATGCCCAGCCTGGTCACGGTGATCATCCGGAAGGGCGACCGCGGCGGGAACGGCTCCGGCTTCGTGGTCTCCGCGGACGGGTACATCGTGACCAACGCGCACGTCGCGACAGGCGCGGGCGACGACGCGGACATCACCGTGCGCTTCCACGACGGCGAGACCGCCCGCGCCGAGCTCGTGGCCGCCGCGCCGAACACCGACATCGCGGTGCTGAAGGTCAAACGCGACGACCTCGCGCCGGTCACGTTCGGCGACTCCGACGGGGTCGCGGTCGGAGATCCGGTGATCGCCGTGGGGGCGCCGCTCGGCCTGCAGGACACGGTGACCACCGGCGTGGTGAGCGCGCTGGACCGCGCGGTGAGCGGAAGCGAGGACGACCCCGCCGACGCCTTCGCCGCGATCCAGACCGATGCCGCCATCAACCCCGGCAACTCCGGCGGCGCGTTGCTGGACGGGGCGGGCCGCGTGATCGGCGTCAACACCGCGATCGCCACGCTGAAGCGGGGTGAGGACGACAGCGGCGGGAACATCGGGCTGGGCTTCGCGATCCCGGTCAACCAGGCCAAACGCATCGCGACGGAGATCATCAAGAGCGGCAAGGCCCGCGAGACGGTGCTCGGCGTCCAGGTCGACACCGGCTACCAGGACGCCAACGGCGGGGTGAAGTTGGCCTCCGTCGACTCGGGCGGCCCGGCCGGGAAGGCCGGCCTGGAGAAGGGCGACGTCGTCACCCGCGTCAACAAGCGCGCGCTGTACGAGGCGATCGACCTGGTGGCGCTGGTCCGCAAGTACGCGCCCGGCACGGTGATCTCGCTCGAGTACCGCCGTGGCGGCGAGTCGCGCAAGGCCCGGGTAACCGTGGCCGGCTCCACCGAATAGGCATCGTCGGACTCAGCTCTTCGCTGCCGGCGTTCTCGCTCGGTTGCGTGCCAAGACCGCACGCGGCCCTCGCTGCGGCCTTGGCAGCGAAGATCTGAGCCTCGACGCTGCACGTCCTTCAGGTGTTTGAGAACCCCCGGTCCTGCGTCTCCGGTGGCGGTCTGTGCCTCGTCGTTTCGGTCGCCCTTTTCGTGGTGTCCGACTGTTTCGTGGACTACGATTTCATCGTACGATGAAATAAACGACGACGGGAGGCGGTCATGTCGGACGGAATGCGCCGAATCTCGGCGGATGTGTGCGTGGTGGGCGGCGGCCCGGCGGGGTTGATGCTCGGGCTGCTGTTGGCGCGGGCCGGGGTGCCGGTCGCGGTGTTGGAGAAGCACCCCGACTTCCTGCGGGACTTCCGGGGCGACACGGTGCACCCGTCCACGATCCGCCTGCTGGACCGACTCGGGCTCGCCGAGGGCTTCCTCGACCTGCCGCACCGGAAAGTGGGCCAGCTGCGCCTGACGATCGCGGGCCGGACGTACCAGATGGTCGACTTCACGAGACTGCCTGGGCCGTACCGCTATCTGGCTTTCCTCCCGCAATGGGACTTCCTGGACTTCCTCGCGGACGAAGCGGCGAACTATCCGCATTTCACGCTGCTGCGCTCCACGGAGGTCGTCGACGTGATCCGGGACGGCGACGCGGTGCGCGGGGTGCGCGCGCAGGGGCCGGACGGGCCGGTCGAGGTGTCCGCCGCCCTGACCGTCGGCTGCGACGGCCGCGACTCGGCAGTGCGGCGCGTGCTCCGTATGACTCCCCGGGAGTTCGGCGCGCCGATGGACGTGCTCTGGTTCCGCCTGCCCCGGCGCCCCGGCGACGGGGACGGCCTGATGATGCGGGCCGGCGCGGGCAGGTTGATGCTGACGATCGACCGTGGCGACTACTGGCAGATCGCGTACGTGATCCCGAAAGGCGGATACGACCAGGTCGTGGCTCGCGGGCTGGCGGCGTTCCGCGCGTCGGTGAGCGAGCTCGCCGAGACGCTGGCCGACCGCGTCGGCCAGCTCGACGACTGGGAGCAGGTCAAGATGCTCACCGTCCAGCTCAACCGCCTTGAGCGCTGGCACGTGCCCGGCGCGCTGCTGATCGGCGACGCGGCGCACGCGATGTCGCCGATCGGGGGAGTGGGGGTGAACCTGGCGATCCAGGACGCGGTGGCGACCGCCAGGCTGCTCGCGGAGCCGCTGCGCGCCGGGCGACTCACCGAGGGCGACCTGGAGCGGGTGCGTCGGCGTCGGCGGCTCCCGACCGTCGGCACCCAGTTGGTGCAGCGCGTGATGCAGCGCGGCGTCCTGGACGTGCTCACGTCCGGTGAGCAGACGGCGCCGCTGGCGATCCGGCTGGTGGGCCGGTTACCGGTCCTGCAAGGGCTGCCGGCGCGACTGATCGGACTGGGGATTCGCCCGGAGTACGAAGCGCCGGCGCCCGCGCCGCTGCTCGACCCGTCTGCCTGAGGACCGGCCGCCGTGTCCGCCCGGCTGCGCTTTCCGCGTACCCTTCAAGGGTCAACGGCTTGGCGCACGATGTGCCGGCGGTTGGACGCGGCGGCGACGACCGGAGCGAGCGGTCGCTATCGTGGCGGCGCCGGCAGCGTGGGAGGAGCGGCATGTTCGACAATCTGGGCTGGCAGGAGATCTTCGCCCTGCTGCTGGTCGCCCTCTTCATCCTGGGCCCGGAGCGGCTGCCGAAGATGCTCCGCGACATCATGAACGGCCTGCGAAAGCTGCGTCAGATGGCCCGCAACGCGACCGCTGACCTGAGCGACCAGCTCGGCACGGACGTCCAGTTGGAGGACCTGAACCCGAAGACGTTCCTGCGCAAGCACGTCCTGTCCGAGGAGGACGAGGCGATGCTGCGGCGGCCCCTCGACGGGCTCTACTCCGACATGGAAGACGTCGCCAAGGGCGCGGACACCGATCTGCGTTCGGCCCTGGACCCGAACGAGGGGTCGGACAGCGCCGGGGCGACCAAGCCGAACGGCCACAAGCGCGCCAAGTTCGACGCGGACGCCACGTAGCGCCTCAGGGGCGGGCGGGGCTCAGCCCGAGCGGCTTGCCGAGCAGGCTGTCGCGCCGGACCGCCAACCGGTCGGCTACCTTGCGCATCGCCGTGCTGGCGGGCGCGTCCGGCTCGGTGAGCACCAGCGGCTTGCCTTCGTCGCCGGCCTGACGCAGCCGGGTGTCGAGCGGGATCTGGCCGAGCAGCGGCACGTCGGCGCCGACCAGCTTCGTCAGGGCGGCGGAGACCTGAGCGCCGCCGCCCGAGCCGAAGACGTCCATCCGCTCCCCGGTCGGCAGCTCCAGCCACGACATGTTCTCCACCACGCCGACGAGGCGCTGGTGGGTTTGCAGGGCGATCGCGCCGGCCCGCTCGGCCACCTCGGCGGCGGCCTGCTGCGGGGTGGTCACGACCAGGATCTCGGCGCTCGGGACCAGTTGCGCGACGGAGATCGCGATGTCGCCGGTGCCG
Organism: Micromonosporaceae bacterium; assembly: GCA_009380105.1. Classification (GTDB taxonomy): domain Bacteria; phylum Actinomycetota; class Actinomycetes; order Mycobacteriales; family Micromonosporaceae; genus WHSM01. The sequence continues at coordinate 5,080 of WHSM01000009.1, read as the reverse complement.
GGCGGCAGGTCCATCAGGAGCACGTCCAGCTCGCCCCAGTAGACGTCGGCGAGGAACTGCTGCAGCGCCCGGTGCAGCATCGGGCCGCGCCAGACGACCGCGGCGTTGCCGCGGGTGAACATGCCGATCGAGATCACCTTCACGCCGTGCGACTGCGGCGGCATGATCATGTCCTGCACCTGGGTGGGCGGCTGGTCGACGCCGAGCATGCGCGGCACCGAGTGCCCATAGATGTCCGCGTCGACGACTCCCACGTCCAGGCCCCGCTCGGCGAGCGCGGCGGCGAGATTGACGGTGACGCTGGACTTGCCGACGCCGCCCTTGCCGGAGGCGATGGCGTACACGCGGGTGCGGGAGCCGGGTTGCGCGAAGGGGATCACCGGCTCCGGGCTGCCGCCGCCGCGCAGCTTCGCCTGCAGGTCGCGGCGCTGCCCGTCACTCATGACGCCGAAGTCGACCGTGACCGAGGTCACACCCGGCACGCCGCCGGCGGCCGCCTCGATGTCGGTGCGCAGCGTGTCCTTGAGGGGACAGCCCGCCACGGTGAGCAGCAGACCCACCGTCACGGCGCCGGCGCCGTCGATGTCCACCGAGCGGACCATGTCCAGGTCGGTGATCGGGCGGCGGATCTCCGGGTCCTGCACGCGGGTGAGCGCTTCGCGTACCGCGGATTCCAGTTCGTGAGCTGGTGAGGCCATACGCCCCATGCTACGGCGGCCTAAGAGATTCTCGATTGGGGCTTCCGTCACGCGCCGCGAGGGTGCAGGATTCCTTCAATACGTCCGTACGAGAGGAAGGGTGTTGTCAGTGACCCGCTGCCGTGGCTTGCTCGTCATCCTGATCGGGGCCAGCCTGACCATCGTGACCCCTTCCGCCTCGTGGGCCGCCCCCCACAACTCGCCGGCCGGCGTCGAGCCTCGCTCCGGGCCGCCCACCGTCACCCCGGACGACCTCGTCTTCCAGCCGCGCACCCTGCGCGCCGGCTCCCCGGAGCAGGTGGGGCTGCTGCCGGACGAGATCGACACGATGGTCACGGAGGCCGAGCGGTATCTGGAGCCGACCGACGATCACCCGAACTACCCGTCGTACAGCGGGGCTGTGGTGCTCGGCGCCAAGGACGGCGTCGTGGTGCAGCACGTCGCCGTGGGCCACGCGGTCCGGTACAGCGGCACCCGCGTCGAAGACGGCAGGACCGTCGGCGTCGAGCTGCCGCGCGAGGAGTGGATCGAGGCCCGCGAGGACACCATCTTCGACATGGCCTCGGTGTCGAAGCTGTTCTGCACCGTGGTGGTGCTGCAACTCATCGAAAGCGGCCAGCTCGCCCTGGACGACAAGGTCGCGTCGCACATCCCCGAGTTCGCGGCCAACGGCAAGGGCGAGATCACCGTCAAGCAGCTGTTCACCCACAGCTCCGGGATGCGCGCCTGGGTCCCGCTCTACAGCGGATGGGACACGCCGGAAGAGCGCATCGCCGCCGTGTACGCCTCGACCCTGCAGCCCGGCGCCGCGCCCGGCAAGCAGTACATCTACTCCGACCTGGGCCTGATCACGCTCGGCAAGCTCGCCGAGAAGCTGACCGGCAAGCCGCTGGACCAGCTGGTTGCCGAGCGGGTCACGGGGCCGCTCGGAATGACCGACACGATGTACAACCCGCCGGCCTCGCTGCACCACCGCGTCGCGGCCACGGAAGAGCAGCCCTGGGCCAACCGTCCGATGATCCACGGCGAGGTGCACGACGAGAACGCCTGGTCACTGGGCGGCGTCGCGGGCCACGCCGGGATCTTCTCGACCGCCGCTGACATGGCGGTCTTCAGCCAGATGCTGCTCAACGGCGGGACGTACAACGGCGCCCGGATTCTCTCAGACCGGACCATCCGGATGGCGCTGGTGAACTACAACGCCCACATCGGCACGTCCGCCAGCCAGCGAGGTCTCGGCTTCGAGCTGAACAAGCACTGGTACATGGGCTCGCTCTCCTCGCCGGTCGGCTTCGGCCACACCGGGTACACGGGGACCACGGTGACCATCGACCCGATCGCGCGCCAGTTCGTGATCTTCCTGTCGAACCGGGTGCACCCGAGCCGCAACTGGGGCGGCAACAACCCGTCCCGCCGCGCCATGACCGGCGCGTTCGGCAACGCGACCCCGGTGCGGCCGACCGCCGGCACGCACGCCTGGCGCGCGGACGAGCGGGACGGGGCGCAGTTGACGCTCACCGGCGCGTTGGACCGTCCCGCCCGGAGCGCGGAGCTGTCCTTTGCGCTTTGGTACGACACCGAGACCTGGTTCGACACCGGGCGCGTCGAGGTGTCCAGCGACGGCGGCGAGACGTGGTCGCTGCTGCCGCACTCGCTGGTCGCGGACGGACACCGCTGGTCGAACACCGGGCAGTTCCACGGTTATCAGGGACGGCAGTGGGCCTGGGTCAAGGCCGCGCTGCCCGACGGGGCCACGCACGTGCGTTGGAGCTACCTCACCGACGGCAACTCCCGGGGCCGCGGGATGTACGTCGACGGCGTGCTCGTCGCCGGCCCGGCCGGGGTGCTGCTGAACTCCGAGACTCCGCACGGGGCGAAGGCGTTCGCCGCCAACGGGTGGTCGCCGGCCACCACCTGACAGACATGGCCGCGGGCCCGGTGCGCCGACACACACCGCCGGGCTCGTGGTCGTCACAATCCCAGCACCGCGCGGGCCGTGAGGAAGTAGATCATCAGCCCGGTGGCGTCGACGAACGTCGTCACCATCGGAGCGGACACCACGGCGGGGTCGATCCGGAGCCGCTTGGCCAGCAGCGGCATCGTCGCCCCGACCGTGGCGGCCCAGGCGCAGATCGCCACCAGTGACAGGCCGACGATGAGCGCGATGCTCCCGCCGACCACGAACACCCCGACGACGAGCCCGATCAGCGCGAGCATGCCGCCCAGCGCCAGACCCACGCGGCACTCCCGCCACACCACCCGCACCAGGTCGGAGCCGCGCACCTCGCCGACGGCGATGGCCCGGACCGCGGCGGTGGCCGCCTGCGCGCCGGCGTTCCCGCCGGTGCCGACCAGCAGCGGGATGAACAGGGCGAGCGCGGTCACCTCGGCCAGCGTCGCCTCGAACACCTGCAGCACGTTCACCGTGAGCACCGCGGCGACCATCAGCACGAGCAGCCACGGCGCGCGGGCGCGGGCGAGCTGCCACACGCTCGCCGACATGTAGTGGCCCTGCCACGGGCTCGCGCCAGACTGCCGGGCCACGTCCTCGGTGTCGGCCGCCTCGATCACCTCGACCGCGTCGTCGATGGTGAGCAGGCCGACCAACCGGCCCTCGCTGTCCACCACCGGCAGGTCCAAGATGTTGGTCTCGCGCATCAGGCGGGCGGCGTCTTCGGCCGGGTCGGTGGCGCGCACGCGGGGCACCTCGGTGTCGACCAGCCCGCTCACCGTGCCCTCGGGCCGGCTCAGCACCAGCTCTCGCAGCTCCACCACGCCTACCAGACGCCGGCCGACGTCGACCACCGGCAAGGTGTAGATGGTCTCGGCGTCGGGGCCTTTGTCTCGTACGACGCGCAGCGCGTCCTCGGCGGTGAGGTTGAGCCCCAGCGCCACGGTCTCCGGAGTCATGATCCGGCCGACGGACCCCTCCGGGTAGCCCAGCAGCGCGGCGGTCATCTGACGTTCGCGCGGACTGAGCCCAGCCAGAACCCGCTTGGCGACCTTGGCCGGCGCCTCGCCCAGCATCCGGGCGCGGTCGTCGGGATCCATCTCCTCCACCAGATCCCGCAGCGCCTGGTCCCGCAGGCCCGCCAGGATCGCCTGCTGGTCGACCGGCTCCAACTCCTCGAACACCGCCAGGGCCCGGTCCTTGCCCAGCAGCCGGAACGGCACCACCGACGTGACCCCGTCCATCCGGGCGAGCTCGTCGGCGATGACGTACGGCGGATGCTGGTCCATCCAGTCCTGCATGCCGCGCAGGTCGTTGCGCTCCAGCAGGTCCGCCAGGCCTTCTTCGTCAGTCACGGTCGCCTCCGCCGGTCAGCGGCTGCCGCACGGAGTCGGGCGCCTCGCGCCGGGTCCGGGAACGCCGGCAGCGCTCACGATCCGCGAGCGCGCGGAGCCGCCGGGCGAGCTCTTCCGACGGCAGGGGCGTGGGATCGCCGGACGGCGTGGAGCACAGGAGACGCAGGGCTGACTGCAGCCGCAGGTGCAGGCGAGATGTGGACACGGCGGTTCCTCCGCGAGACGGGAAGCGCGACTCGGGCACGGATGCGCACGCCACCCGCCATCTGCCTACGCTCCAGGCGCGGCGGCGCGACGCGGCGGCTTACTAGGAGGCTCACTGCTCATCGCAGCACCACCTCCAAACCGACATGCGCGATCGCGGGAACCATCGGGCATACTACACCAGCCGGGGCCCTTGATGACCAAGGACCGCGGTTCTCGACGCGGCGCGCCGACTTGCCCAGTGGGGGCGTGCGGGCCGCGTGTAAAGAGGTGGCCGACGACCGTGCCCCGTACCTGCCGCATGGGCGTGCGGGCCGCGTTATGTTGCCGGATATGAAAACGCTGCGGTACGAGATCGTCGACGTGTTCACCGACCGCCCGTACGCGGGCAATCCGCTCGCTGTGGTGCTCGATGCGGCCGACCTCGGCAGCGGCCAGATGCAGGCGGTCGCGCGCGAGTTCAACCTGTCGGAGACGACGTTCGTGCTGCCGCCGTCGGAGGGCGCCGACTACCGGGTGCGGATCTTCACCGCGAGCGAGGAGCTGCCGTTCGCGGGCCATCCCAGCGTCGGCACGGCGGTGACGCTGGCGCGGCTCGGCCGGCTCCGTCCGGGCGACGTGGTGCAGGAATGCGGCGCCGGCATGCTGCCGGTCTCGGTCACCGACGGCCAGGCGACGCTGACCGGCGGAGCACCACAGGTGAGCGCCAAGCTCGACCCGGGGCCGGTGCTCGCCGCCGTGGGGCTCGCCGCGTCCGACTTCGCAGGGCCGCCGCCCCGGGTCGCCGGGTGCGGCATCAGCTTCTACTACCTTGCGGTGACGCCGGAAGCGGTCGCGCGGGCGGTGCCGGACGCCGCCGCGCTGCGGGCGCT
>WHSM01000447.1 GCA_009380105.1 Micromonosporaceae bacterium | reverse complement strand
TCCAGGGTCCGGTCGCCACGTGACGGCTCCCAGATCACCAGCACGTCGAGTTGGCCGGCGTCGAGGTCGGCCAACAGGCGCTCCCAGTCGGGGCGTTCCTTCTTCGCGAACCGCGACGCCGAGCGATCTTCGTCTTTGTAGATCTCCGCGACAGTCCACCTGCGGCGCTCGCACGCGGCACGGGCCTCCGTCTCCTGCTCACCGACAGAACGGCCGCGTTGGCGCTTGCGCTTGTCCTTGCTGACGCGGGCGTAGATGCCCGCGCGCAGGATCGCATCGTCGCTCACGCGACTATGTTACCCCTTAGCGAACATTCTTGTCGTTGTCCTTCCACCTGGTGCCGACGCTCTCCCAGTGCCTGTAGCCCGCCACGCGGGTCATGCTACGGCGCTCCATTCGCGTCGGGATCGCAGCCGCCGTCGGCGGAAGCGCGCACACCGCGGTTGGCTCATGCTGTTAAGCGCATACAAATCTCTCTAACAGCATCAACGAAAAGCACTGATTTCGCGTACGCCCGACAAGGTTTTCACCCGACCCGAACCCGCCAGCCGCCAAGGCCTTCCGGCTGACGCACGGCGTCACTAGAGTTCGCGAAATGGACGGCAGAGCGCCGGATCCTCTGGCAGGCGCCCTTCTCGACAATCGGTACCGGATCACCGGGCGGATCGCTCGGGGCGGCATGGCGATCGTCTACCGGGCCACGGACGTGAAACTGGAGCGCCAGGTCGCGGTCAAGGTGCTCGACATCGCTTCGGTGCGTTCCTCGGTCTCCGGAAGTCGGGCCGCCGAGTTGACCGCCGGTTTCCACCGCGAGGCGCGGACGATCGCCAAGCTGAGCCACGCCAACGTGGTCGCGGTGTACGACCACGGCGTGCACGACGGATCGCCGTACCTGGTGATGGAGCACGTGCCGGGACGCACCCTGCGGGATGTCCTCGCGGAGCGGGGCGCGCTCGCGCCGGTGGTGGCGCTCTACCTGTTCGAGCCGGTCGTGCACGCGCTCGCCGCCGCGCACCGCGCCGGCCTGGCGCACCGGGACGTGAAGCCCGAGAACGTCCTCATCGGCGGCGACGGCGCTGTCAAGGTCGTGGACTTCGGGCTCGCCCACGCCGTGGGGGCCGCCACGGAGCCGGCCGACGGGAACCTGTTCGCCACCGCCGCGTACGTGTCCCCGGAGCAGGTCGCCGAACGGCGCGCCGACGCCCGCAGCGACGTCTACTCCGCTGGCGTGATGCTGTTCGAGATGCTGACCGGGCGGCTGCCGTACCTGGGCGACAGCCCGGCGCAGATCGCGTACCAACACATGGAGCGGGACGTGCCGCCGCCGTCGCGCTTCGCCCCCGGCCTGGATCGGGCGCTGGACGACCTCGTGCTCGGCATGACCCGCAAGGATCCCAAGGCCCGGCCGGCCGACGCCGTCGCGTTGCTGACCGGGTTGCGGGCGGCGCGCGAGGCCGTCCTGGCCGCCGAGGAACGCACCCGGACACCCACGCCGACGCCCACACAGGTGCTCGCCGGGCTCCGGCCCTCACAGGACCAGGCCGCGGAAGGCCGACCTGAGGGTCACCTGGCCAAGCGGCGCCCGGCGCGGACGAGACGCCGCAACCGGCTGCTCCTCGCGGGCGTCGGCTGCCTCGTCATCGTGCCTGCGCTGCTGCTGATCCCGGCGCTGAGTCTGATCCCCCAAGGTCCGCGCCCGTCCGATGTGGAGCAGACGACGACCCCGGCGCCGACCACGCGGTCGCCTGCTCCGAGCAGGCAACCCGCCGATCCGGGACGCAGTGTGCTCGTGCGCCCGCCGACCACGCCGGCCGACAGACCCAGCCAGACGCCGGAGCAGCCGCGACCTGCCAAGCCCGGCGCCAAGCAGCCGCCGAACCCCCCGGACCACCGCAACTGTCCACCTGGGTACGAGGACGAGTGGTGGTACGACTACTGCCGCTGACCCGCGCCCAGCCCGGCCTGACCCCCCGCGCGCGGGCCAGGCCGGGCGCGCGCTCAGTTCGGAACCCGCACGTCGCCGTAGCTGATCAACTCCTGCGATCCCGGGGAGCCGACGGTGTGCGAGGTGTCGCCGGTGATCTCGACGGCGTACCGGTCCGGCGGCACGCCGCCCCCGGTCGGCTCGGCGGCGTCGGTGACGTCGATCCGCAGCGCCGACGTGCCAGCGACCGGCGACACCGTGCCCGTGTCCAGGTCCACCGCGACCGTTGACGCCGACCCCGCGTGCACAGTGACAGTGCAGACCTTCTGGCTGCCGCCGCTGCAACTGCGGGTCACCGAGGTGATCGAGGCGCTGCGCACCACGTACGCCGTGCCGCCGTCGACGAACACGTGCGTCACTTCGCCGGTCGGGTCGCCCTTCCTCGGCACGGTGACGTGGAAGGCGAAGTCGTCGGCGTCGCCGACCTGGCCGGCTCCGGCGGCGTCGCCCCGCGCCGGCGCCGCCACGGCGAAGCCGCTGACGTCGACCTTCCCGGCGTACGACGCGCCGCTCAGCGAGGCGATCACGGCTCGGCTGCCCGCGCCCAGCGCCGGGGTGGCGCAGGTCGCCGTGCCCGTGCCGGGCGCGGAGACGGAGACGCCGGTTGTGCACAGCACCGTGCCGTCGAGCAGCCTGAACGTCACCTTCGTCGACCCCAGGGTCGTGCCGAGGTAGCCGTCGGCTTCCTCGGTGACGGAGGCGGACAGCTGCGCCGCGCCGGACGACGCCAGCGTGAGGTGCTGGCCGGTGACCCGCACGGCCACCGACTCCTTGGACACCGTGAACGGATCGGAGTCCGACGCCGCCGGGTGCGCCGCGCCGCCCGCGAACGCCGTCTTCACCGCGGTGTCGCCAGTCGGGCCGAGCAGCAGCATTGACGTGGACGCCACGCCACTGGGGCCGGTGGTCGCCGAGGCGGTCAACGTGCCGATCGTGAACGTGACCGTGCGGCCGGGCGCCGGGTCGCCGGTCGCGGCGTCCACGAGCGTGGCGCTGACCGTGGCCGGGTCGGAGTACTCGCCGGCGCTGGCGCCGGAGTAGGTGAGCGTGACGGCCCGCTTGGTCACCGTGACGGCGAAGCTGGTCTGGCTGGACGCGCCCGCGCTGTCGGTCGCCCGCACCGTCACGCTGTGGCTGCCGACCTGGGACGCGGTCGGAGTCCACTCGAACCCGCCGGCCGGCGTCACCGTCGCTCCGACAGGGCCGCTGACCTGCGAGAACGTGTGACTGTCACCGGCGTCGACATCGGTCACGCCCAGTGTCTCGGAGACGGTGTCGCCCCACGGCGTGGTCTTGTCGGCCACGGCGTGGATGCTCGGCGCGTCGTTGACGCACTCCACGGTCACGAACACCTGCCCGACATCCGTCGCGCCGCTCGGGTCGCGC